>VFJJ01000024.1 GCA_009886115.1 Actinomycetota bacterium | reverse complement strand
TGACGGCCTCGTCGAGCTCGGGGAAGAGATGCCCGTAGCGGTCCATCGTCACGGTGATCGACGAGTGCTCCAGGCGCTCCTTCACGACGAGCGGACGAGCGTCTGTCAGCGTCCTCGGCCACGAGGAACGCCGCACAGGTATGTCTCAGGTCGTGGTTATCCCGACATCGGGACAATCACGATCATGCCGACACCGATCGGTCAGGACCGGTCCCCCGCACGAAGAAGCCGAGACCTGGGACCTCGACCTCAGCTGTGCGTCACTGACCCTGGACACCAGGGTGCGGGCGCGGTGCGTCGATGGTCGTGGTGGGCGTCGACCGCCAGATGATGACGGTGGTCGGCGACGTCGGGGTGCCGGTGACGTTCGATGCGTCCGACGAGGTCGAGGGTGGGATCGACGGCGTGCCGTCGCTGGTGTTCGTCCCGGTGACCGCCGCCAACCAATACCCGGTGCACTCCACGCAGGCGAGAAAGCCGGATGAGACGACGACAAGGAAGATCCCAGTCCCGATCTGCTGGGATCACGTGTCAGGGCCTGTGGCGAACCTCACACCAGACCGGGGGACCGTCAACGGTCGGTGAGGCGGGCGAGTTGATCGAGTGTGTAAGCGATGATCTCGTCGTAGGTCATGGCGGCGCCGTGTTGCCGGGCGTTGGTGTAGGCGTCGTGGCCGAGGCTGGTGGCGACCTGCTCGAGGGCACGGTCGTAGCGCCCCTGGTGGATCGCCGAGTAGATCGCGCCGATCTGGCCGAGCGACAGGCCGTGGCGGGCACCACCGAGGGTTGCCGCCGCTACGTAGCTGTCGGGGTTCCCGGCCAACACGAGGGCTGCGATCGCGACTCCGTCCGCCAGGTCGGGGCGCCTGCCGTTGCGGACGGCCTGGCCGACGACCGTGTGGACGGCCCGGACCGCGCCGGTCAAATTACCGGCACCGGCCCGCAGGACAGCCGAGATCATCAGCGTCGGGGGATACATCACGTTGCCGGCACCGGCCTCGAAGAGCCGGATGGCCTCGTCGAGTGCCGAGAGGGCATCTTGGGGGTTCTCGTCGCACAGGACCTGTCCATGGATCGACAGAGCGGCGGCGAGCAGTGACGGCATCCCGACCCGGCGGGCGACCGCGACGCCTTGTAGTACTTCGGAGCGGGCGGTGTCGTGGTCACCGGTGAGGTTGGCGATCGCGGCGGTGAGGTTGTGGAGTGCGCAGGCCGGCCAGTCGTCGATGGCGTCGGCGGGGAGGAGCCGGCGGCCCTCGGCGAGGACGGCCATCGCGGCAGCCGGGTCGCTTCTTGCCACATAGGAGGTGCTGACCATGCACAGCGCGGTGTAGAGGGCAGGCGTGAATGTGGCGGATTCGGCGATGACCGGCCGGCCGAGCATCCCGGTCCGGTCCATGTCGCCCAGGCTGAAGGCTTCGATGCTCGCCGCGGCGTATACGCCCACGCGCCGCGTGGCCTCGAGCTGGTCGACCCGGGCCAGGGCGGCCGCCACCCACGCCTGGATTCCCCACGAAGGCTGCTGGAGCGCCTCGAAGACCAGCCCGTCGAGGATCCGGACGCCGAACGTCACGTCGTCGAGGTCGGGGGCATCGAACGCCCAGCCGACCGCGGCCCGTACGTTGTCGAGCTCGACGGCGAGTCGCGGCCGCCACACCAGCTCATCTCGGCTCAACAGTCCGGAGCCGATCTGCTCGGCCAGGGTGGCGTAGTGGGCGGCGTGACGACGCCGCAACCCGTCGAGTTCCTCACCTGCCTGCTCGCGCGCGAAGTGTCGGAGCGTCTCGAGCAACTGGTAACGGGTCGTGGTCCCAGCAGGTTCCGCGCCGATCATCGACTTCGCGGCCAGGCTGGCCAGCGTATCGATCACATCCCACCGCTCGACCCCCTCGCCCGTGGCCACGGCGATGGCGGCGGCCTCGTCGAAGCTGGCCGGGAACACGCCCAGCCGGTCGAACACCGTGCGTTCGGTGTCGTCGAGGAGCGAGTAGGACCATTCGATCGCGGCGCGTAGCGTCTGGTGTCGTTCGACCCGGCCCCGCCGGCCCCCGGTGAGCAGACGGAACCGTTCATCGAGATGCCCGACGATCTCCGCTGGGGCCATCGTCGCCACCCGAGCCGCAGCCAGCTCGATCGCCAACGGGATCCCATCCAGGCGACGACACAACTCCACCACCACCGGAACGGTCGCGGCGTCGAGGACGAACCCGGGGGCGACCGCCCGGGCCCGCTCCACGAACAACACCACCGCATCGCTCGTCTCTCCGCTCTCAGAGGCGACCGACAACGACCGCAAGGGCCGCACCCGCTCCTCGGCGATCCCGAACCCTTCCCGGCTCGTCGCCAAGACCCGCACCTGCGTAGCACCGGCCAGGATGTCCTCGGCGAGCTCCGCGGCAGCGTCGAGGAGATGCTCACAGTTGTCTAGGACGACCAGGACCTGGCGGGTACGTAAGAAATCGACGATCGATCCGGCCAAGGTCATCTGCTGGCGTTGCACCACACCCAACGCCGACGCCACCACCTGGACCATATCCTCGCCCGTCGACGCGGCAGCGAGCTCACACACCCACACCCCGTCCGCGAAGCCGGGCAGCAGCTCGGCGGCGACCTGCACGGCCAGGCGGGTCTTGCCCACGCCACCCACCCCCGTCAACGTCACCAGGCGCGACTCGCCGAGCGCCCCGACGATCTCGACCATCTCCGATTGGCGGCCCACGAACACGTTCCCCAACAACGGCAAATTCGTCCGCGCCGCGTCCAACGACCGCAACCGGGAAAAGTCGCCGCCGCCAACCTGCCACACACGCTCGGGACGGGACAGGTCCCGCAGCCGATGCTCACCCAGATCGGTGAGATCGTCCCGATCCCGCACCAACTCGACGGTCGCTGCGCTGCACACGACCTGGCCGCCATGCGCAACACCCATCAGACGGGCGCACCGGTTCAACGTCGAACCGAAATAGTCGCCGTCCCGCAGCTCGGCCTCACCGGTATGCAAACCCATCCGCACCGGCAACACCCCATGCAACCGGGCCTGCGCGTCGACCGCGGCCGCGCACGCGTCCGCCGCGGAGGCGAACACGGCGGCGACACCGTCGCCGGTGTGCTTGAACAGATACCCGTGATGCTTGACGATCACATCCCGCAGGATCGTGTCGTGCTCCACCAACAAGGCCCGCATCGCTTCGGGTTCGTCCTGCCACCGACGCGTCGAACCCTCGATATCGCTGAACAAGAACGTCACGGTCCCCGAGGGTCGGGTGATCTCAGAGTTCACGGCGTACCGTCTCCAGTGATCTTTTGGCTTCGGCGACGGCTTGGTCGATGGTGAGCCCTATTCCGTGGTTGCGGAGCTCGTCGTAGTGGACGTCGCCGAGCCGTTCTCGAAGTTCTCGGCGGCTCGTTTCGAGCTCACGCGCGTAGAACGAGGCCCAAGGGAAGGCTCGTGAGATCTCGCGGGCTGCCTCGATCAGCACGACGGCGTTCTCGGGGCGACCCCACCGTTGCATCGCCTGCCCGACGATGTAGACCGATACTGGCCGGTGGATCGTCTCTTCGGTACCGCGCCATGCCTCGACGGATTCGAGCAGGAAACCGACCGACTCTTCCGACGGCGCCTCGAACCCGACGAGCCACCCGAGATGACGCAGCGCGACCATCAACTGAAACCCGAGGTCGAGCGATCGAGCCATCACGACGCTCTCTTCGAGCAGCGGCCGTGCTGCCACCGGATCGACATACCGAAGACTGGCGCCGAGACTCCCCAACGCGAATGCCCGTAGGACCGGACTGTGCTTCGCCGCGTTCGATGCGAGAGCCCATGAAGCGAGCCCGGCGCCCACATCGGCACGGTCGCTACTGGCTGCTACGTAGGCGCCGATCGTGCAGAGCAATGTCGCCACCTCGGGCAACTCGTCGTACCGGGTGCTGCGTACCCGGTCGAACCAGTCAACCGACTCGTCGAAACGCCCTGAGAGCATCGGCTCGATCAGGGCCATGAACTGGGCGATCAGATCAGCCTCGTCGTCGGCGCCGGGACGTGCCGCCGACACGACACCGGCCAGTGTTGCCCCACCAATATCGCCACGTAGCACTCGGCCCAGGGCTACGTAGGCGGTCAACACCATCGACGTCGAATCGTCAACGGCCACGGCCGTTACCCCGCGGCTGGCCCATTGCCATATCCCGTAGTGGGGCCACACGACGTCGAGGAGCCCGAGGGCACCGATGATACGTTCCGCGACCTCGACGTGTCCGGCGTCGATCGCCCATGTCACCGCGGCACGAAGGTTGTCGAGCTCACGTTCGAACGCCGGCCTGGCCATCGCGACGTCGGGACCCCACATCTGGGTGCGGATCGACTCGGCGAACCCCGCGAAATAGAGCGCGTGACGTTCCCGGGCTGCGTTCGCGTCCGTTGACGCATCGAGCTCTTCCAACGCGAACTGCCGGATCGTCTCGAGCAACCGGTACCGCACACGTCCACCAAGATCGTCGGCCACCAGCAACGACCGATCAACGAGGTGGCCGAGGAGATCGAGGACCTCCCACTCCTCGACTCCCTCGCCGGTCGTCACAGCCTCACCGGCCGTTGGACTGAACCCGCCGGCGAACACCGCGATCCGTTGCAGCGCCAACTGCTCCGACGTCGACAACTGCGAATACGACCAATCGACCACCGCTCGTAACGTGCGATGCCGATCCACCGCGGTACGCGAGCCCCCCGTGAGCAGCCGGAAACGTTGATCGAGACGCTGCGCGATGTCGGCTGGACCCAACGAACGTAACCGGGCTGCGGCCAACTCGAGCGCCAAGGGAATACCGTCGAGCCGCCGGCAGATCTCCGCGACCGCCGCACTGTTGCCAGCATCGAGCCCGAACCCGTGGCGTGCATCGGCGCCCCGCTCGCAGAACAACCGCACCGCGTCCGAGCCCAAGATCGTACCCAGATCTGCTCCGACATCGGGAACCTGAAGCGACGGCACCACCAGAATCCGTTCGCCCCGCACACCCAGAGGCTCCCGGCTCGTCGTCAAGATCCGCACCCCCGGACACGACGCCGCCACCGACGCCGCCCAACGCGCCGCGGCGTCGAGCAGATGCTCACAGTTGTCGAGCACCACCAACAGCTGCTGGCCCCGCAGGAACGCCAAGATCGCCTCGGCCAACGGACGATTCAACGGTGCGCTCACCCCCAACGTCGTAGCGATCACATCGAGCAACGTCTCGGCCTCACCCACCGCCGCCAACTCGACCAGCCACGCTCCCCCCGCGAACCCCGGCAGAAGCTCCGCCGCGACCTGCAACGCCAACCG
>VFJJ01000091.1 GCA_009886115.1 Actinomycetota bacterium | reverse complement strand
GTCGGCGTCGTCGTCGCTGTCGTCGTCGTCAAGCTCGATCGTGATGGTGGAGAGAGGCTGGGTGGTCGTGTTCTGGGTCCATTGGGTCTCCTGGCCGTTGTACGCAATGGCCATGGTGACCGAGCCCGACGGCAGGTTGCCGCTGACGCATCCTGCGCTTCCGGTCGTTCCGAAGTGGTTCCACGTGAACGAGAAGTACCGGACCTGGGCACCCACCACGGGGGAACCGTCTTCGGCGTCGATCACGCACACCGTCGCGGGTGTCTGTACCTCGGCCTGGGCATATGCCGCCGTTGCGGCGGGCCCGAAACCCACGGCCAACAGCGCAGCGCTGAGCGCTGCCGCGCTGAGTACCCGGACGGCGTGGCGTGGCGGCGCGGACATCCGATAGTGCAGGTCGGCCGGGCTGGCCTGCGGGGCATTGTGGAGGGGACGGGTGTTGGTGCGCTGACGAACGACCGCGCAGTACTCGATGAGCGCCTCACGAGCTGTGGAATCAACGGCGAGGAAGGCACAACTGACCCGGAAACCGCCATCGGTGCGTGGGATCACACCGCGCACCTCTCCGTTGGCGTTGATGTGGTTCGTCGTCCCGTCGGCACCCTCGAGCTGGACGCGGAGCTGGATCAGCGACCCGACCGAGGGAGCCTCGTCGGCGACGAAGGCCAAGCCCCGGGGGGTGAGGTCGAGCGTGCTGACGCGGGTCCCGTCAACCCACGTCGGGCTGTCGAAATCGAGCCGGAAGGCACTGCGTCGCTGTGTGCGCCGGGCGACGAACTGCACCACGTCGAGCATGGGGATCAGCATCGCGATGCTCGTCCCCAGGACGACGACCCTTGCGCCGGTGGTCAGCGGTGTCAGCATGTCCGTGTTCCACAGCGTCAGCGCTCGAGCGAAGAGGGCGATGTCGAGACCGATGATGCACACCATCAGGAGCGGTAGCCGACCCAGAGCCCGGAAACCGCCCCGGATCTCGGGCGTCCCCGCTGTGGATCGGGTCCTGAGCCCACAGACCCTGGCGATGGCCCAGATGTCGTCGCCAACCGTTCGCCACCCATGTCGTGGGGTGTCCCACCGTCCCACGGTGCCGCGCGCCAGCTGGTGACGGGCCAGACCGCTCAACACGACGAGGGGCCCCCACAGCGCCACGAACGTGAAGGCCGACGCGTTCACGGGAAGGTGGCCGGTGAGCAGGGTCACGGTGAGCACCGCGACCACGAGGAGCCGGGGAAGTCCTGCGGTGTAGCGCGCGGCCGAGCTGATCTGAGCGAGCCGATGACGAGGCTTCAGCCCCCTCGCGAACAAGGGGCTCTGTCTCGTTGCAAGGAGCCCGAGAGCGTTGAAGGCGGTGTCGCGCCGACGAGCGCCGTACTCGGTCAGCGAATCGGGAGCAGAGACCGCGACCATCGAACGGGGATCAGCGTGCGTGCTCCATCCCGCGGCCTGCAGCCGCACCGAAGCGCGAGCCGTCTCGGCAGGACCGCCGGCTGGGAGGCCGCCGTCGGCGACGATCGCCGACGTGCGCACGATCGACGGTGAACCGGTCCAGGGAGCCGCGCCCCAGCGGGAGAGCCCCGGCTTGAGGACGCGCTGCTCGTAGGCGGCTTCGTCGCGACCCGAACCAAGGTGAGCGAGCGACTCCCGGTTGATCAGATTGCTTGCGAACTGCACAACCGCGACCGTGTCGTCTCGGAAGTAGGCCGACGCCGCCTCGACCAGATCTGACATCGGAACCTCACCAGCGTGAAGCCACAACGCCCATGGCGTGGTGCTCTGGGCAAGACCTCGGCCGAACCCACGGGCCGGGCTCTCAGCGCTCGCCGGGTGGCCCTCGTCGGGGAGGTACCGGGCGCCGAAGCGTTGGGCCATGGCTTCGAGCTCCGGGCGGCGCTGGGCATCGGTCACCCAGGTGGTTGCTGCACCATGGAGCGAGCGACTGCCGACCAACGTCAGCTCCAGCTCGGCCGACGAGGCGCCGTGGGCCGTGATGACGATGTCGGTGCCCTCACCGAGATCGGCGGGGGCACCGGTGGCAGCGGGCTGGGTCGGGATCCGCCACGTGGCCCAGGCGCTCAGCGCCAAGAGCCCGAGGCTCCAGGCCTCGGCTCCAAGGAGCGGCCAGGACAGCCAGATCGGTGCGCCGTCCAATGTGTCGGACGCTCGCCACACCAGGTAGGCGGTTCCCCACGCGAGTGCAGCGATGGCGGCCCGCCGGGCTCGTCGAGCGAGGCAACCCTCAGCGGTTGCGGAAAACGATGTCGACATGGTGGCTGGGTCCCTGGTCTCGAGCGGACGCGTGTCGGACCGTCCATCGGTGCAGGATTGGCCACGCTTGAGAGATAGGAGGGAATCGAGGGGCCGATCGACCCCATCCGCCCGGGCCCCCGGGTCATGCAGGTCTGAGGCCGAGGAGCTACAAGGAGTCGGTTCCGGCTGACCATTCGGCGACGACGGCGACCATGCGGTCGACGTGGTCGCTGTAGAGCGCGTCGACCTCCATGGCGAGCGCCGCGCGCAGGTGGCGCAGGTCCTGCACATCCCAGGCGAAGGCCGCCACGCCGAATCGGTGGAACAGCGTCACGAGCCCGAGCGTCCAGTCGCTGCGATGCATGTTCATGGCGTCGAGGCGGGAGCTCGACAACGATGCGGCATGACGCTCGACGCCCGAGCCGAGCACGTTCCGCCGCACCGAGTGCACCAGCCGCACCACAGGGCTGAGCGCGCGCAGCGAGACGAGGTCGTCAACCTTCGTCGCGCACAGCCAGAGCCGCCGCTCGGCCTCATCACCGGCGTTGCGGGCGGCCTGCAGCGTGGCGGGTCCGCTCTGCGGGTCCTTCAGGTCGAGCGAGAGCTCGAACGCCGTCCCGAGCTCCTCGTACACCGTCGGCAGGGCCACCACGCCGGCTCGTTCGAGTTCCTGGGCCGAGGTTCGAGCGATCCTGAGCCGGCGCAGACCCCGGTGGACGACGGGGTCGTGCACGAGCATGGGAACACCGTCAGCCGAGAGGTGCACGTCGGACTCCAGACCGGTGCACCCCCGAGCGATGGCATCGCGGAAGGCGATCAGGCTGTTCTCGGGACGGTCGGCTCGGCCGCCGCGATGGGCGAAGGTGATCGGGGCCACGATGCATCGTCGCGCACCTGGTCCGGTCTGGCGCGTCTCGGCCCGAGATGTCCGAGCTCGTCGGGTCGGTTGATCCGTTCTCGATCACTCTGCGTGGTGTCCGTCGGGCCAGGGTGGGCGGGCATGTGCTCCTGAACCTCCACAAGTTGCCCATCTCGGGCACGTTGGCTGGCCTTGGGGAGCACGCGGGTTGGTCGCTTAACCACCTGCCGCAGTGGCCGATGGAGGGACACGAGATGTTCCGGGAAGAACCACGGACGGTTCCCAGGAGGCCCCACGGTGACGACGATCCGAGCCAGTTGCCCAGAGTGCGGCGACGTGCAGCTGCGCCCGAGCGACTTGAAGGTCCGGGTGTGTGTCGATGACAACGCCGGCGCATACTGCTTCGCCTGTCCCTTTTGTGGACGCAGCGTGGCCAAGCCTGCCGAGCGTCGCATCGTCGACCTGCTCGTGTCCTCAGGAGTGAAGATGGAGGTCTGGGCCCTCCCCGCCGAGCTGAGCGAGTCCCGCGAGGGAGCGTCGATCAACTACGACGACCTGCTCGACTTCCATCTGCTCCTCGAGCGCGAGGGATGGTTCGAGGAGCTCGTCGGCGACTCGTCCGAGACGACGAACGACGGTCGCAGCCGCGGCTGACATCCGACATCCCGACATCCGACATCCCGACATCCGACATCCGAGGACAGGGTCGGCGACGCCACGTCGCAGCGACATCGCGTTTCAGAGCCAGGGAGGCGTCATGGATCGCATCATCGAGCTGAGCGGGTCGACACAGGGCATCGTGCTCGGTCTGAGCACGGCCGTCTCGGCCCTGGCCGGGCTGCTGCTCACCAGGAGCGACGGATCCCTGCCCCCGAACGGACCCCGCCGGCGAGACGTGCGGTCGTTCGACGCCTCGATCGCCGAGCTGCGCCACCTCCGCGTGGCCCTGGCACCGGTCCGGGTGCGCTCACGTCGCAGCAGCACCTACTGACGAAGAGACGTGCCGGCCGTCCGTGTCGGAGGCTGCGTCAAGGCTCGCAGGCATTGTTCGGTAGCATCCTCGGGCCAGCCACGGAGGGAACGTCATGCCCAACCTGGGGACGCCTGAGATCCTCGTGATCTTCGTCGTGGCCCTGCTCGTCTTCGGGCCTCACAAGCTGCCCGAGATCGGACGTCAGGTCGGTCGGGGGATGCGGGAGCTGAAGAAGTTCCAGGGCACGATCAAACGCGAGCTCCGTGAGACCCTCGACATCACCGGTGGTGCGTTCGGCGCCTCGAGCAACGACCCGCCGACCTTGCCGGCCAAGGTCGCCGAGGCCAGCCCGGCCCCGTCGACGCTCTCGCTCGCCAAGTCCGACGATGGCGGCGCGGTGTCGCCGTACCACGACGAGACGACCGCCGAGGCCGATCCCGCGGCCGGTCGCCGGGTGGGCTCGACCGCGCTGCGCTCGCAGTCGCTGACCCCGGTCGAGCGGCCGTCGTACGACGAGACCCCTGACGCCGACCCGGCGTCCGGACGAGGCATGCGAGCGCCGCTGTCGCCTTCGGAGTCATCGGTCGAGCTGCCGGTCGAGCCGCCAACGCACACGGCTGCCGAATGACGACCACGCCCGGGAGGCGAACGTGAGGCTGCGGCTCAGACGCCGACCTGCCGACGCTCCGCCGCCGGGCGAGATGACGGTGATGGAGCACCTCGGGGAGCTCCGACGCCGCATCATGATCTCCCTCCTGGCCATCGTGGTCGGGGCGATCGTGGTGTTCGCGTTCGCCCCCGACATCATCGAGTGGCTCTCGGACCCGTACTGCGAGGCCGTCGATGTCCCCGGCGATGTCGGCACGAGACCGGGCCCGGACGAAGTCACGCAGGAAAGCTGTGAGCTCGTGTACTTCGGTGCCCTCGACGGGTTCATCGTACGGATCACCGTCGCCAGCTACGGCGGTTTCATCCTGGCGTTTCCGGTGGTGATCACCCAGGTGTGGCGGTTCGTCTCGCCGGGCCTTCAGCCCAAGGAGCGCAAGTACGCGATCCCGTTCATCCTCTCGGCGGTCGTGTTGTTCGCGCTCGGTGTGGCCGTGGCGCTGATCACCCTGCCCAAGGCCCTCGAGTTCCTCCTCAGCGTGGGTGGCAGCGGCACCCGTCCCCTGCTCGAAGCCAAGCAGTACATCACGTTCATCATGTTGATGTCGGCGGCGTTCGGCGTCTCGTTCGAGTTCCCGATCGCGATCATGCTGTTGCTGCTCGCGGGGATGGTCACCACGCAACGACTCCGCAAGAGCAGACGGATGGCCTTCCTGCTCATCATCGTCTTCGCTGCGATCATCACGCCGTCGCAAGATCCGTTCTCGCTGTTCTTCATGGCTCTGCCGATGTACATCTTCTACGAGGCGGCGATCATCCTCGGCCGCATCCTCAAGAAGTGAACACCCGAGCAGCGAGCGGGCGCGCCGACCCTCCGGAGTGCGCCGGGTGACCGTGGCCCGAACCGTATCCTCGGCGGTGTGAGCGACCTTCGCCAGGAGTTCGAGAGCAACGTCGGGTTCCCTCTCGACGACTTCCAGGGCCGGGCGCTCGATGCGCTCGACGCCGACCGCTCGGTGCTCGTCGCGGCGCCCACCGGCTCGGGCAAGACGGTCGTCGCCGAGTACGCCGTCGCCCGAGCGTTGGCCGTGGGGGCGAAGGTCTTCTACACCACGCCGATCAAGGCGCTGTCGAACCAGAAGTTCGGCGATCTCAAGCGCAGCCTGGGGGAAGCCCGCGTCGGGTTGCTCACGGGGGACAACTCGATCAACGGCGAGGCCCCCGTGGTGGTGATGACCACCGAGGTGTTGCGCAACATGATCTACGCCGGGTCCTCGGCGTTGACGGGGCTCCGGTACGTCGTGCTCGACGAGGTCCACTACCTGCAAGATCCCGGACGGGGCGCGGTGTGGGAGGAGGTGATCATCCACCTTCCCGAGACGGTCGACCTGGTGTGCCTGTCGGCGACGGTCTCCAACGCCGAGGAGGTGGGGGAGTGGCTCACCACGGTTCGGGGCGAGACGGAGGTCGTCATCGAGGAACGCCGCCCGGTCGTGCTGCGCCATCTGTACATGGTGGGCTCGCGCGACTCCGGCGACGTGTCGATGTTGCCGACGTTCGTGGGCGACGACTTCCGACCCAACCCCGGTGTGAGCCGGCTCGTGGCCAACGCCACCAAGGGTCGCCAGCCGGGCGCCCGCAGACGCAAGGTGTTGTTCACGCCCAGCCGCACCGACGTGCTCGATGCGCTCCATGCCGAGCGCTTGCTCCCGGCGATCACCTTCATCTTCAGTCGGGCCGCGTGCGACGACGCCGTCCGCCAGTGCATCAGGAACGGCGTGTCGCTCACCGACGAGGACGAACGCCGGCGGATCGTCGAGATCGCCGAACGCAAGGTGGGCGTGCTTTCCGACGACGAGCTGACCGTGCTGGGCTACCCGGCCTGGCTCGACGCGCTGGGACGGGGGATCGCCGCACACCATGCCGGCGCCGTGCCGCCCATGAAGGAAGCCGTCGAGGAGGCCTTCGCGGCCGGGTTGGTGAAGCTGGTCTTCGCCACCGAGACGCTGGCGCTCGGCGTCAACATGCCAGCGCGCACGGTCGTGATCGAGAAGCTCACGAAGTTCACCGGTGAGCATCACGAGTTCCTGACGCCGGGCGAGTACACCCAGCTGACCGGACGGGCGGGCCGCCGGGGAATCGACACCATCGGGTACGCCGTCGCGCTGTGGAATCCTTTCGTCACGTTCGAGCAGACGGCCGCTCTGGCGTCGACCCGTTCCTACGAGCTCACCTCGAGCTTCCGGCCGACGTACCACATGGCCGTCAACCTGATGCGTCGTACCGACCGGACCGAGGCCCACCATCTCCTCAACCTGTCGTTCGCCCAATACCGGACCGACAAGGCCGTGGTCCAGATGGAGCGACGCCTCGAACGGATCAGGGCCGAAGCCGATCGATACCGGGAAGCGGCCGAGTGCGCACGCGGCGACATCGATCGATACCGGAACCTGGTCGACGAGCTCGAGCGGGCACGGCGGTCGCGCGGCGTCAATGTCGCCGTCGATGCGGCGATGGAGCGGCTCCGGCCCGGCGACATCGTGCACGTCGACGGGTCCGACACCGCTGTCGTGCTGCAACAGGCCATCCGCCGAGGTCGGGGTCTGCACATCGCCGTGCTGACCACGAACGGCAAGCGCCTCCAACTCGGGTGCGCCGACTTCGGCGATGCCCCCCGCGTCGCGGGCTCGATCGAGCTCCCGCTTCCTTACACGCCGAACCAGCACGGGTGGCAGCGGCGCGTGCTCGAGCTCGCCCGCAGCGCGCCGGTGTCGGCGGCACCAGCTCGGTCCCGGCCCCGGCCCAGTTCCGTCCAGCACCTCAGCGCGGAGCTGGCCGAGCATCCGGTGGGGCGATGCGTCGACCTCCGGCGCCACCTGGCCGCAGCCGAGCGCCTCGACCGCGCCCGACGCGAGATCGGCCGTCTCACCGATCGGGTCGAGGGTCGTTCCGAGAGCCTGGCCCGGCGCTTCGACAGGGTGCTTGCGCTGTTGGAAGGGTGGGGCCATGTCGACGTCACGGGCTGGACGTTGACCCCGGCCGGAGAGGTCCTGGCCGGTATCGCAGCGGAATGCGACCTCCTGGTCGTCGAGGCGCTGCGGGCCGGGCTGCTCGACGACCTCGACGCCCCGGCGATGGCCGCGATGGTGAGCTGCTTCACCTACGAGCGCCGAGGACCCGTCGACGAGCGGGCCCGAACGCGGATCCCGTGGCCCGATCCGGGCCTACTCGAACGATGGAACGACCTCGAACGGCTCGCCCGAGCGCTCTGGCTGGCCGAGCGCGATGCCGGTCTCCCCGAGACCCGGGCGCCCGACCCCGGTTTCGTCGCCTACGCGTACGGCTGGACCGCGGGTCGACGGCTCGACGAGGTGATCGACGCCGACGATCCTGAGGCACTCTCGCCGGGGGATTTCGTGCGCAACGTCAAGCAGCTCCTCGATCTCCTTCGACAGGTGGCCGACCACGCCACCGACGCGGGCACGGCCGCCACCGCCCGGCGGGCGGCCGACGGCTTGTTCCGTGGGGTGATCGCAGCATCGAGCGTGGTCGGATCGTGAGCATCGCCAAGGGCCAGCCGTGGGGTAGCCCGTCGGCGGGGCCGGCGCACATCGAGGGGACGGGCGACGATGCCGCGCTGGCCCGGCTCGTCGAGCACGTCGGACCGGGCCGGCTCGTGCGGTTCCGACCGACCGAGACCTGCAACCTGGCTCGGGCCATCGGGCTGCGCTCCGACCCGGGGCCGGCCGGCGTCGCCCCGGCGCCCGATCCGACGACGGCTCTTCCGATCGACGTGCTGCGGGTGCTCGCCGGCGAGCAGTTCGGGCAGCGACTCGCGGTGAACTCCGTGGTGCTCGGCATCGATCCGAGCGCGCTCCGGCGCCGCCATCGGTCGATCGGGGTGGCGGTGAGCGTCGATGGCCGCGTTCTGCCGGTGACCTCGGCAACGACCGTGGCCGTCATGAACGGTCAGTATCTCGGCTCGTCCGACCTGGCCCCGCGGGGCCATCCCGGTGACGGACGGGCCGAGATCGTCGTGTTCGACGTTCCCCCGGACGATCGCAGGGAGATGCGGTCGCGGCTGGCATCGGGCACCCACGTGCCGCACCCGGCGATCACGATCGTCAGTGGTCACATGGTCCGGATCACCTTCGCCAAGGCAGTGACCTTGACCGTCGACGGCCATCTCATCGGGTCGCGTGCCGACGTGTCCGTCGAGGTCCTGGCGAGCCAGGTCTCGCTCTGGGTCTGACGCTCGGGCGGTCCCCGAGTTCGGCAGGAGCCGCCGATACCATCGGCCATCATGCGCTACGTCGAGGAACCGTTCACCGATGAAGAGGCCGTCGTCCTCCGGCGGTACTTCACCAACCTCGACGGTCCGGTGTTCGCCCTCGTGAACCTGCCCGAAGTGGTCAAGGGCGCACTGTTCGCTCGCTACTCCCGAACCCACAAGAGCCTGCGGCGGCTGTTCCTCGATGAGTTCGTGGGCGATCTCGACATGAGCGGCGATCTCACCGTCGACGCCACGATCGGGCTCAAGCGGGCCGAGGACCTCTACGAGCGGGTCTTCGTCCAGTACGGCGACGATTCGGTGGCCCAACTCGGCGGCGTCCACCTTGCCTGCGAGCAGGCGTCGAACGTGCTGACCAAGGTCCTCGAATGGGGTCGGCTGGCGGCGTACCTCGAGCAGTCGACGCGCTACATCGAGTACGACCGCCGTCTCGATGGTCGCTTCCGCTACCTGCGGCCGCCGGAGTTCCGGTCGTCGGTCGCCGCCGAGTACATCGCGACCATGGACGCCATCTTCACGACGTACCGCGATCTGCTCCCGCAGATGACCGACTGGGCCCGAGAGCGCTTCCCGAAGCAGCGGGGCGATTCCGACATGGTCTACAAGTCAGCCATCCGGGCCAAGGCCTGCGACGCCCTGCGGGGCCTGCTGCCGGCGTCGACGCTCTCGAACGTGGGCATCTACGGCACCGGACAGGCCTACGAGGCGCTGCTGCTGCGCATGCGCGCCCATCCGCTCCCCGAGGCCCGCACCTACGCGCGGTCGATGCTCACCGAGTTGCGCAAGGTGATCCCGTCGTTCCTCAAGCGCGTCGACCGACCCGATCGCGGCGGCGCCTGGACGGCCTACCTGGAACGGACCCGAGAAGCGACCCGAGAGCTCGCCGACCGGTTCGTCGACGACGACGACGGCGACGCGGGCGGCTCTCGGCCCGATCGACCGATGGTGACGCTGCTCGATTGGGACCCCGCGGGCGAGGACAAGGTCCTGGCTGCGATCCTCTACCCGCACACGCAGCGTCGGGAAGCCGACCTGCTCGACCTGGTGAGCCGCATGGGCGTGGCCGATCGGGCCGCGCTGGTGCAGGCCTACGTGGGTGACCGCGTGAATCGCCGCCACAAGCCCGGCCGGGCCTTCGAGCGCACCGACTACCGCTTCGACATCTGCTGCGACTACGGCGCCTTCCGCGACCTCCAACGGCACCGGATGCTGACCGTCGAGTGGCAACAGCTCACGACCCGTCACGGATACGAGCTTCCAGCTCCGATCGCCGAAGCCGGCTTGGCCGAGCCTTACCACGAGGCCATGGGACGCTCGGCTGAGCTCCACGCGCTGCTCGTCGAGCAGTTTCCCGTGCAGGCGCAGTACGCCGTGTCGCTCGGCTACCGGATCGGCTTCGTGATGCAGTGCAACGCTCGGGAGGCGATGCACATGCTGGAGCTGCGCACCAGCCCGCAGGGCCACCCGTCGTACCGAGCGGTCTGTCAGGAGATGCACCGGCTCATCGCCGAGCAGGCCGGGCACGGGCTGCTCGCTGACGCGATGCGTCACGTCGACCACGGGGTGACCGACGGGCTCGAGCGTCTCGACGCCGAGCGGGCGTCCGAGCGTCGGCGGTCGGCGCCGGCGACCTGAACCACGCCGCCACCACACCACACCGACCACGACGAGGCAGGTCGCACGAGGCGGCCCTGGGTGCCGGGCGGGCCGGGACCGGGCCCCTGTCGCATGACGCTCCCCAAACCACATCCGCCACACTAAGCTCACACGCAACATCGTCACCGCGTCGACACGCGGGTCGAGGGGTGACGACGGGTCGAGGGGTGGAGGACGCACGATGATTCGGTCGCGACGGACAGGCACGGTGGCCGTGCTGGCGGCGCTCGTGGGCAGCGGCGTGTTCGCCGCGGCTCCGCTCGAGCACGTCGTACGAGACGGTGAGACCGTCGGCGAGCTGGCGCAGCGCTACGACGTGACCGTCGACGAGATCGCCGGGGCCAACTCCCTGACCGATCCCGATCTCGTCCTCGTCGGTCAGCGACTCGCCATCCCGGGCTTGACGTCGATCGCCGACGCGGCGACCGTCGCCGCAACCAGCGACGTCAACGAGGGGATCGACGCCCGCGAGCCCGCGATCTCGCACGAGCACACGGTCGCGGCTGGTGAGACCCTCGAGATGATCGCCCGTCGCACGGGGTCGAGCGTCGAGGCCATCGCCCGGGTCAACGCGCTCGCTGACCCGAACCGGTTGCGCACCGGAACCCGGCTGCAGATCCCGGTGGCAGCGCTCGCCGGGGAGGCCGCAGGCACGGCGGCGCCCGCCAGCATCCCGTTCGTCCACGTCGTGGGCTCCGGGGAGACGCTCGCCGAGATCGCCGACCGCTATGGCGTCACCGTGCGTGCGATCAGTGCCGCCAACGGGATCGTCAACCCCAACCTCGTCTCGATCGGGCGGGAGCTGACGGTCCCGGGCGTCGTCTTCGACCTGGCCCGGCTCCCGGGTTTCGTGAAGCCGGCCCGTCGCCATCTGGCGATCCATTTCGTCCGCTCGGCCGCGATGTTCGATGTCTCGGTCTCGCTGGCGATGGCCGTGGGGCACCAGGAGTCGGGTTGGCAGAACGGGGCTCATTCGGTCGTGGGCGCGGTCGGGATCATGCAGCTGACGCCGGCCACGGTCGAGTTCGTCTCGCTCGAACTGCTGGGGCTCGACGCCGAGCTCGATCCGCTCGATCCTGTCGAGAACATCACGATGGGGTGCCGGTTCCTCCGTTACCTCCTCGACGAGACCGGCGGCAACGTCGAGTCTGCGCTGGCGGCGTACAACCAGGGCTTGGCCTCGACCCGGGCCCGCGGACGTTTCAACGAGACCAAGGCCTTCGTGACCAACGTGCTCCTGCTCCGGGACCTCTTCCGAGACGCGCGCGACCGGTAGCCGAGCGTAGGTACGGGCTCGCGACGGTTCTCACGGTGCCTGAGCAGGGAACCTCGGGGACCGGCGAGCCCGCCGCGTATACTCCCGGCGCCATCCGCCAGGGAGAGGACTTCGCCGCAATGAGCGACGAGGAGTTCGAGGAAACCGAAGAGGTCGACGACGAGATCGACGAGGAACTGCTCCTCGACGAGGA
Source organism: Actinomycetota bacterium (assembly GCA_009886115.1). Classification (GTDB taxonomy): domain Bacteria; phylum Actinomycetota; class Acidimicrobiia; order IMCC26256; family VFJJ01; genus VFJJ01. The sequence continues at coordinate 9,510 of VFJJ01000091.1, read as the reverse complement.
GGAGGAGCTCGACCCCGATCTCGAAGACCTCGATGAGCTCGACGAGGTCGAGGCCGAGGTCGAGGCCGGCGTCGACGACGTGGTCGAGATCCCGGTGCCCGTGCGCGCCCCCCGAGCCGCAGACGAAGTGGTAGAGGCCGGTGAGAGCGACGATGACGACGATGACGACGATGACGTCGTTCTCGACCTCGAGGACGAAGAGGACACGACCGATGTCGAGGACCCTCTCGACGTCTTGCTGCGCGAGCGCATCGCATCCGATCTCGAGGACGACGACGACCTCGACGACGACGATGACGATGACGACCGGTCCGACGGGGGATCGCGCATCCCCGCCAAGCGGCCGGGGGAGTTCGTGTGCAAGTCGTGCTTCCTCGTCAAGGCCCCGAGCCAGATGGCCGACCCTGCGAAGCAGTACTGCCGCGACTGCGTCTGAGGCTCGGGCCATCGACCCCGGCCGAAAGCGTCGGGCCCGTCGTGCGATGATGATCGCGTGAGCATCGCGACCCGGTCCGAGCTTCCCGACGGCACCCCGGCCCCCGACCACGTCCGCGTCCCCGGCGAGCAGCACGGTCGACAGGCGTGGCGCCGCCGCGGTGCGGCGGTGGGCGGGGGCCTCGTCATGGCCTTGGCCTTCCCGCCGTTCGACTGGGCCCTGCTGGCGGTCCCCGGGATGGCCCTGCTGCTGTGGTCATGGCGCGACGCCCGTCCCGCGGTTGCGGCTCGACTGGGCTTCCTCTCGGGCCTGGTGTTCTTCCTGGTCGTCATGGAGTGGCTGCGCTACTTCGGCGTCATCGCCATGGGGCCGCTGCTCGCTCTGCTCGCTGCGTACTGGGCGTTGGCCGGGGCCCTGGTGGCGTGGCTGGCCCGCCGGGGGCTTCGATCGCCATGGCTGATCGGCGCGGTCTGGGTCTTCACCGAGGCCTTCCGGGGGCGCTGGCCCTTCGGGGGCTTGACCTGGGGCGAGCTCGGCTATTCGTTCCACGACCTGGGTCCGGCGCGCGACCTCGCCCGGTGGGGCTCGGTCCGACTGGTGACCTATCTGGCCGTGGTGGCGGCGGCGATCCTCGTCGATCTCGCCGTGCGCCGCTCTGGCACCCAGATCGGCGCGGCGACCACGTGGCGCCGCCGGGGCGGCGTGCTGGGAATCGGCGGGATGGTGGTCGCAGCCGTGCTCGCACCGCTGCTCGAGCCCGGCGTGCGCCAGACGGGCTCGATCCGCGTCGCAGCCGTACAGGGCAACGACATCAACCGCGACCTGTCGATCCAGGAGATCCGGGCCCACACCCTGTCGAGCCGGCACTTCGCGCTGGCCGACGGGCTCGGCGCCGGAGAGGGCATCGATCTCGTCGTTTTCCCCGAGTCGAGCATGGACGCCGACCCGCTGCTCGACGCCTTCGTCGCCGACGGCATCGCCCGCACGGCTCGTCGCCTCGATGCCCACGTCATCGCCAACCACTCGAGCGTCGCTCGACCGGATGGTCGGCGCGAGAACACCAACTTCTTCTTCGACCCCGACGCTCGCCTGATCGGGACGTACATGAAGCAGCACCTCGTCCCATTCGGCGAGTACCTGCCACTGCGAAGCATCTTCGGCCGCATCGGCGCCACCGAGCAGATCGGGCGGGACACGGCGCCGGGCCGGAACCGCTTCCTCACCTCCATCAGCGGGGTGCCGGTGGCCACCATGATCTGCTTCGAGAGCGCCTTCTCCGAGATCGCCCGGGCCAACGTGCGTGACGGCGCCGAGATCCTCGTGGTCACCACGAACAACCGGTCGTACCGGCGTTCGGCCAACTCCGACCAGCACATCGCCATGACCCAGTTCCGGGCGGCCGAGACCGGGCGACCGATCGTGCACTCCTCGATCTCGGGCTCGACCGCGATCATCGACGCCGACGGCCGCGTGACCCGTCAGAGCGAGCTGTTCGTGAACGGGGTCACGGTCGCCGACGTGACCGGAGCCACGGGCCGCACTCCCTACGTGGTGCTCGGCGATTGGGTCGTGTACGCCTCGATGCTGGCGGTGTGGTCGGCGGGCATGGTGGCGATCCGTCGGGCGCGGCGGGCTCGGACGATCGAAGCGGCGACGGGGGACGGGACCGGGTGAACGCCAGACGAGTCGAGCGCTATGCCGTGCATCTGCCGGTGGGCCTGATGATCGGGGTGATCGAGTCGCTCCCCGATGCCGCCGACCGCGGCCAGCGGGAGCTGGCCCGCCTCGCGGAACGGGTCGAGATGCAGCTGCGCACGGCCAAGGTGGTGGGCCAGTTCAGCGCGCCGCACCTGCGCCGCCTCGCGGCCGACGCCCTCGAAGGGCGACTCGATCGGATGCGAGCCGGGTCGGCGACCCCGGCGCCCGACGGCGACACGAACAAGCCGACCGATCTCGATCGCGACGCCAACGCGGGCGAGCCCACCCGAACGGCCCAGCGCGACGAGTCACTCGAACTCGACCGACCGCCGGCGTCGCGCCCGCCCCCGCTCGCCGCGACCGAGCTTCCCATCGACGGCTACGACCAGCTCTCGGCATCCCAGGTCGTGAGCTCGCTCGCGGGCTTGTCGGTCGCCGATCTCGAAACCCTCCGCCGCCATGAGACCGAAGGCCGCCAACGCCGCACGGTGCTCACCCGGATCAGCCAGCTGCTCGGCGAGGGGCGATGATGGAAGGGTGCCGGGTCGCGGTGCGATCGGATCTCGGCGGCGTCGCCGACCTCTCGAGAGCCATGGCCGAGGAGCTCTCCGGGTTCCGGGGAGGTGACCTCTGGTCGCGCCGCGATGCGCTGCCCGAGCCGCTCGTCGATAGCTACGAAGCGTTGCTCGCTCCCACCGGCGATCGGCTGTTCCTCGTGGGTTGCATCGACGAGGTCGTCGTGGGTTTCGGGATCGCCACGGCCGAGACCTTGCGCGACGGCGCCGTCCTGGGAACGATCCGGGAGCTCTACGTGGAGCCGTTAGCCCGTGAGGTGGGCGTGGGCGAGCTCGTGCTCGGCGAGCTCGTCGAGTGGTGTCGCGAGCGGGGCTGCCTCGGCATCGACTCGATGGCCCTGCCCGGGCATCGTGCGACCAAGAACTTCTTCGAGGAACAGGGATTCGTGGCCCGGTCGATCACCATGCACCACCGTTTCGGGGGATGAGCCTGCCGGGCGCAGGCGGAGCGCTCCGACCCGAGGTGGCCGTTGGCGCCATCGTCATCCGCCCGTCGGGTCACCGCGAGGGCGAGGGTGAGGGTGACGGCGCCGCGAGCCCTGCAGGCACCGAGATCCTGCTCGTGTGCAGGGGACGGGAGCCCGGTCGGGGATTGTGGTCAGTCCCGGGAGGGCGGGTCGAGCCCGGTGAGCGCCTCGCCGATGCGGTGGTCAGAGAAGTCCGGGAAGAGACCGGGATCGCCGTCTCGGTGACCGGATTCGTCGGTTGGGTCGAGCGCATCGACCCCGCAGGGGCGTGGCACCACGTGATCCTCGACTTCGCCGCCCGTCCCGCCGAAGCCGACACGGAGCCGCGGGCCGGCGACGACGCCGACGACGCCCGTTGGGTCCCGACGTCGTCACTCGCCGATGTCGACCTGGTGGCGGGGCTGCTCGAGTTCCTCGACCAGCACGGCTTCACAGCCAGTCGCGTCGCTTGAAGATCGTGTACAGCACGGTCGTCGAGACGAGGATCAACCCGATCGCGAAGGGGTAGCCCAGCGTCCAGTGCAACTCGGGCATGTGGTCGAAGTTCATGCCGTAGAGGCCCGTGATGATGGTGGCCACCACGAGGATGGCGCCCCAGGCGGTCATCTGCTTCATGACCACGTTGAGCCGGAGCGAGATCATCGCCAGATTCGCCTCGATGGCGCCCGCCAGGAGCTCGCGCTGGCCCTCGATGATCTCAACCAAGCGCACCAGGTTGTCGTGCACATCACGCAGGTGCAGCACCGCGAGCGGGGTGAAGGTCTCGACCTCACGCCGCCCCAGGCTGGCCAAGGCCTCCCGCAAGGGGCTCACCGCCTTGCGAAACCCGATCAGGCTCTCACGATGCAAGAACAGCTGGCGTTGCACGTCGTCGCCGTCGGCCGGGACCGCGAACACGGCCGCCTCGAGGACCTCGAACCGATCCTCCACGATGTCGACGACGGCGAAGTAGCGGTCGACGAGCAGATCGAGCAGGACCGCGAGGAAGAAGCCTTCGTCAGTGCCACCGTCGTCGCCTCGTTGCTTTTGGAAGCGACGGGCGATCTCGTCGGTGTCGAGGGGGACGCCACCATCGGGATCGGTTGCATGCAGCGTGATCACCCAGCCATCGCCGAAGAGCACGTCGAGGCTGGCGATGGCGATGCCGGTGTCGCCCGTCGCCGAGCAGTCCTTGGCGGTGAGGAGCGAATGGGTCGGGTACTGCTCCAGGCGGGGTCGTTGCCGTCGCTGCAACAGGTCCTCGGCGGCCAGGTGGTGCACCTCGAACTCCTCCACCAGCATGGCGATCTCGTCCTCGGTCGGGTCGAGCACGTCGGCCCACACCAGCTCGTCGGTCGTGCCGACGAGGTCGGAGATCGCGGTGGGTTCCACCTCGTCCTCGACGGTGTGGTCGGCGTGGTAGCGACGGACCCTGATCACCGCCGGAGTGTAGGCATGCGTCCGGGTCGGCTCGGACCCTCGTCAGACGAGGTCGATGACACCCCGGATGTTGCGACCGGCGAACATGTCGTCGTAGGCCTCGTTGATCTGTTCGAGCGTGTACCTCCGGGTGATCAGCTCGTCGAGCTTGAGCTGACCGGCCCGGTACATCTCGACCTGCCGGGGGATGTCCCTGGACGGGCTGCAGGCGCCGTAGAGCGAACCCTGGATGCGCTTCTGGAAGCCGACGAGCATCATGGGGTTGACGGGGATGCTCAGTTGGTCGAAGCGGGGGACACCGGTGACGACAACCGTGCCACCCTTGCGGATGGCGTCGAAGCCCTGCGCGATGTGCTCTCCGAGGACGACGCCGATGGTGACGATCGCCGAGTCGGCGCCCTGGCCGTTGGTGATCGAGTGCACGAACTCCGTGGCGTCGCCGATGTTGTCGAACGCGTGGGTCGCCCCCATCTCCTGGGCCTTCTCCCGCTTGAAGGCCACCGGATCGACGGCCACGATCGTGGTCGCCCCGGCGTGGCGGGCCCCCTGGACCGCGTTGATGCCGATCCCGCCGATACCCATGACGATCACCACGTCTCCGGGGGCCACCTCGGCGCTGTTGACCGCCGATCCCCAACCGGTGCCGACCCCGCAACCGAGCAGGCAGACCGTCTCGAGGGGTACGTCGTCGGCGATCTTCACGACCGAGAACTCGGGGACGACGGTGCGCTCGGCGAAGGTGGAGATCAGCACCATCTGGCACACGTCGCGACCCTCGTGGTGCATGCGGTAGGTGCCGTCGAGCTGCGGACCGGCCATCAGGTGCGCTCCGAGGTCGCACAGGTTCTGCCGTCCCGACGCGCACATCCGGCACCGGCCGCATCCGGGGATGAAGGCCAGAACGACGTGATCGCCGGGGGCGACCGAGGTGACACCCGGGCCGACCGCCTCGACGATGCCTGCGCCCTCGTGCCCGCCGCACAACGGCAGCTGGTGGACCGGCATGTCACCGGTCATGTAGTGGGCGTCGCTGTGGCACAGCCCGGTGGCCACGAGCTTGACCAGCACCTCCTGCGCCTTGGGCGGGTCGAGGTCGACCTCGACGATCTCCCATCTTCCTGGCGACTCGAACATGACAGCGGCACGGGTCTTCATGCAGGTTCCTCCGTCGACGATCGCTGAGTCTGCCAGATGCCGGCCCGTGGCGTCCTTCGACGTGGGTCCCGTGCCCGTGTGCTCCCGTCAGGCCCGGCCGGGTCTCGCCGGGTCTCGCCGAGACTGTGAGCGAGGTTGCGCGCTCGCGGCGCTGGCGAGACCAGACTGGGTGCACGCCGACGCGACACGGAGGAGCGCACCATGACGAGGATCACCGAGACGCCTGCCTGGGCCGCCCTGGCCGAGCACCAGCAGGCGATGTCCGGCGTGCACCTGCGCGATCTGCTCGCCGACGATCCCCAACGGGCCCAACGCCTCACGGTCGACGCCGGCGCGCTCTTCACCGACTACTCCAAGCACCGCGTCACCGACGAGACCATGAGGCTCCTGTTCGAGCTGGCCGAGACGGCCGGCGTGCGCCGCATGATCGACGCCATGTTCGCGGGGGAGAAGATCAACCTCACCGAGGACCGGGCGGTGCTGCACATCGCGCTGCGGGCCCCGGCCGACGCCACGATCATCGTCGACGGCGAGAACGTGGTCCCGGGTGTGCACGCGGTCAAGCGGCGCATGGCCGAGTTCGCCGAGCAGGTGCGGACGGGGGAGTGGCGCGGTGCCACCGGCCGGCCGATTCGCACCGTCGTGAACATCGGCATCGGCGGCTCCGACCTCGGACCGGCGATGGCCTACGACGCTCTGCGCGCATTCTCGAAGCGCGACATGGCGTTTCGCTTCGTGTCGAACGTCGACGGCGACGACATGGCCGAGGCCCTGCTCGACCTCGACCCGGCCGAGACGCTGTTCATCGTGGCGTCGAAGACCTTCACCACCGTCGAGACGATCACCAACGCCACGACGGCGCGCGAGTGGCTCCTGGCCGGGCTGGGCGTCGGCCCCGGCAGCTCGCCCGAGGCCGGGTACCCGGGCGACGTCGGCGACGTCGGCGACGTCGGCGAAGGCGATGCCGTGGCCCGGCACTTCGTGGCCGTGTCGACCAACACCGCGAAGGTCGCGGAGTTCGGCATCGACACGGCGAACATGTTCGAGTTCTGGGACTGGGTGGGCGGGCGCTACTCCTACGACTCGGCCATCGGGCTGTCGCTCATGGTGGCGATCGGCGGACTGGCGTTCGACGAGATGCTGCACGGGTTCCACGAGATGGACGAGCATTTCCGGACGACGCCCTTCGAGCGCAACCTGCCCGTCGTGATGGCGCTCCTCGGGATCTGGTATCACAACTTCTTCGGAGCCGAGACGTTGGCCATCCTGCCCTACTCGCAGTACCTCGGGCGCTTGTCGGCGTATCTGCAACAGCTCGACATGGAGTCGAACGGCAAGTCGGTCGACCGCTCGGGCCGCCGGGTCGACCACGCCACGGGTCCTGTCGTGTGGGGCACCCCGGGAACCAACGGACAGCACGCCTACTACCAGTTGATCCACCAGGGGACGCGTCTGATCCCGGCCGACTTCATCGGGTTCCTGGCGCCACAGCACGACACCCGCCACGCCGACGGATACCGCCATCACGATCTCCTGATGGCCAACTTCTTCGCCCAGACCGAGGCGCTGGCGCTGGGCCGGACCCGCGACGAGGTCGTGGCCGCAGGGGTGCCCGGGCACCAGATCGCCCACCGGGTCTTCGAGGGCAACCATCCGACGACGACCATCATCGCCAGCCAGCTCACGCCGGGGGTGCTCGGACAGCTCATCGCCTGTTACGAGCACAAGGTGTTCGTGCAGGGCGTCATCTGGGACGTGAACTCGTTCGACCAGTGGGGCGTCGAGCTCGGCAAGTCGCTCGCCGTGCGCATCGAGCCCGAGCTCGTTGCTGCCGACGAGCCCGTCCTCACCCACGACGCCTCGACGAACGCCCTGATCCGGCGGTACCGGGCCGCCCGGGGACGCTGAGGCCGTCGACGGTCCACGGTTCCCACGCTCAGGTCGGGGTGTCCTCCGACGCGCCCCGAACGCGAGTGCTCAGGGTCGTGATGGCCCGGACGAGCGTGCTTCGGAGGTGTGGGCCTGGGGGCCGATGATCGGACCGTCGGGAGTGGCCGGGCCGATGCTCGACCGGAGGGGGATCTCGCGCAGGAGCAGGAAGGCCACCAGAGCCAGGAGGCACAAGGGCACGCACCATCGGTAGACGAGGGCGATGCTCTCGGCGAAGGCCCGGCGGACGTCGGCGCGAACGGCGGCGTCGCCGATGGCCGCGATCTCCGACGGCCGGCCGCGTAGCACGTCGGGATCGGGCAGTGCCGCCAAGGCCGAGGGATCGACGTAGCGGGGCAGGAGCACGTCGAGGCGGGAGGCGTAGATGGCCCCGCCGACCGCCGTGCCGATGGCGCCACCCAGGTTGCGCACGAAGCTCACCATGGCCGTGCCCGTCCCGAGATCGCGGTACTCGACGCTGTTCTGGACCACCAGGAGCACGGTCGGGCCGATCTGGCCGATGCCGGTCCCGGCGAGGAACAGGTACACGCTCAGCTCGGCCAGGCCGGTGGACGGGTCGATCGTCGACAGCCCGCTCAGGCCTGCAGCCACCAACGTCACCCCGATGATCGGGAAGAGCTTGTAGCGGCGGTAGCGCGAGACCAAGCGGCCCGACACGATCGAGGCCAGCGTCGTGCCCACGGCGAACGCGATCATGTCGAGACCGGCCCGGGTGGCGCTCTTGCCCCGGACGACCTGGAGGAACAGCGACCCGAACAGCGAGATCCCGAACATCGTCATGCCGGCGATGAAGATGCCGGCGATGGCCACGGCGAAGACCCGGCCCCGGAACAGCCGGAGGGGCACGAGCGGTTCGGCCACCCGGGTCTGCACGATCAGGAACGTGACCGTTCCCAGGAGCGCCGTTGCGAACAGACCAATGGTGCGTCGACTCGCCCAGCCGTGCTCGTCGCCGGTCGTGAGCGCGATCAGGAACGGCGACACGGCGATCATGAGCAGGGCCGCGCCCCACCAGTCGATCGGTCGTTTGGTGGGGAGGAACGCCACGTGGAAGTGCCGGTGCACGATGGCCATGGCCACCATGCCGAACGGCACGTTGATCCAGAAGATCCAGCGCCACGACAGGTGGTCGACGAACAGACCGCCCACGAGCGGCCCGGCCACGCTGGCGACGGCGAACGTCGCGGCGATGTAGCCCTGGTACAGCCCACGCTTGGCCGGCGGCACGATGTCGCCGATGATCGACATGGGCAGCGAGATGAGCCCACCGGCGCCGATGCCCTGAAGCGTCCGCAGCACGATCAACTGGCTCATCGACGTGGCGAACCCGGCCACCACCGACGTGACCAGGAACGCCACGATCGTCGCCTGAAACGTACGTTTTCGCCCGTGGAGGTCGCTGATCTTGCCGATGATCGGCGTGGCGACAGTCTGGGTGAGCAAGAAGCCGGTCTGGATCCAGGTGACCTGGTCGATGCCGCCCAGATCACCGGCGATCGACGGGACGGCCGTCGTGAACGCCGTGGCGTCGAGCGCCGACAGGAACAGGCCGCTCATCATGGCCAGCATCACGATGTGGATCTGCCTGCTCGGTGGCGCCGTCAGCTCGACGTGCGTGCAACCAGCAGGATCGGTCGAGGTGCTCACCGGATCGGACCCTACCGTCTCGCGCCCGACACTCGCCCCTCCCCCAGACGCCGAGAATCGTCGTTATGTCAAGTGGCTCGGCTTTATGTCAAGTGGCTCGGCTTTATGTCAAGTGGCTCGGCTTTATGTCAAGTGGCTCGGCTTTATGTCAAGTGGTCCGGGC
>VFJJ01000205.1 GCA_009886115.1 Actinomycetota bacterium | reverse complement strand
TCGAAGACGGCGGCGATCTTGAAGGCAAGGGGGAGGCTGGGGTCGTAGCGGCCGGTCTCGACGGCGTTGACCGTCTGGCGCGACACGTCGAGGCGGTCGGCCAGATCGGCCTGACTCCATCGCCGAGCGGCCCGGAGCTCACGCAGCCGGTTCTTCAACGGGCTCGCCTGGTCTTGATCACCAGGGCGGCGATCCAGCTCAAGATGCCGGCGATGAACGTGATCTGGAGCGACTCGTAAAGCTTACTTTCCAATATGTCAAGCAACATGTACATTCTCGAGAAGGGGTGTCGGGACCCTCTCGCGTCGCCCCACCCGGGTAGCGTGGCCGGATGAAAGCGCTCGTGTTGTCCGGTGGTTCGGGTACACGGCTGCGGCCGATCACGTTCACCAGCGCCAAGCAGCTCGTTCCCCTGGCGAACAAGCCGATCCTGTTCTACGGGCTCGAGGCCATCGCCGATGCGGGCATCACCGAGGTGGCGATCGTCGTCGGCGAGACCCACGAAGCCATCAGGGCCGCTGTGGGCGACGGCGCGGCGCTGGGTCTGAAGGTCACGTATCTCCAGCAGGACGCGCCCCGGGGGCTCGCCCACGCCGTGCTCATCGCCCGCGACTTCCTCGGCGACGACCCGTTCGTCATGTACCTGGGAGACAACCTGGTGATGGGAGGGATCACCGAGTTCGTCACCCGGTTCGAAGACCTCACGGCGAGCGCGCTCGTGCTGCTCACCCCGGTCGACGAGCCCCAGCACTTCGGGGTGGCCGAGCTCGATGCCGATGGCAACCTGGTACGCCTCGTCGAAAAGCCCAAGGACCCGCCGAGCAACCTGGCGCTGGTCGGGGTGTACCTGTTCGACGCATCGATCCACGAGGCCGTGCGCGCCATCGAGCCGTCGTGGCGTGACGAGCTCGAGATCACCGACGCCATCCAGTGGCTGCTCGAGCACGGCCACACCGTCGCGCCCCACGTGCTGACCCGGCCCTGGATCGACACGGGCAAGTGGCAAGACCTCCTCGAGGCCAACCGCATCGTGCTCGAGGCACTCGCGCCGAACGTCGAGGGCACCGTCGACGCCGAGTCGCGCCTCGTCGGACGGGTGTCGGTGGGCCCCGGCGCCGAGATCATCCGCTCCACCATCCGGGGACCGGTCGTCATCGGGCCGGGAGCGCGCATCGTCGACTCGTACGTGGGCCCGTTCTCGTCGATCGACGCCGACTGCGAGATCGTCGACTCCGAGATCGAGAACTCGGTGCTCCTCGCCGGCGCCCAGATCACCGGCGTGCGTCGCATCGACGAGAGCCTCATCGGCCGCCGAGCTCGCGTCACCCGTTCCGATGTCACGCCGCGGGCACTGCGCTTGAACCTGGGCGACCAGTCCGACGTGCAACTCCCCGGCTGAGCATCCGACGCCGGGGAGCGTGGTCAGGTCCTCCGCGCGACGATCGAGCGACTATGTAGATGCCGTAACAACAACAATGTATTATTGATGGATGAAGACCATCACCATCACGATGCCAGAGAGCCTTGACGCGAGGGCTGCCTCGGAAGCCCGTCGTCGCGGGATCTCGAAGTCCGAGCTGATTCGGCGGGGTCTCGACGCCATCCTTCCCGCCGAGGACGAGGAAGCGGCGCCGTCGCCGACCTCGGATCAGTGGCGATCGCTGGCTGGCTTCGCCTCGCCCTCTCTCGATGTCGAGCGCGATGAGATCGACGATGTCATCTATGGCACATGAAGTTCGCTGACACCGGTTGGTGGATCGCGTGGGCTCTGCCCGGCGACAGCCGACACGACAGGGCACTCGGGATGCTCGGGCGTCTCGGGCCCACCGAGCGGGTACTGACAACCAACCTGGTCGTAGGGGAAACGTGGACGTTCCTGCGCCGTAAGGACAGCCACCGGAGCGCACTGGCGTTTCTCGACCGTATCGATCTCCTCAGCGCCGAGGATCGTCTTCACGTCCATCGCGTCGACGACGAGCAAGAAGCCGCGGCTTGGGAGTGGCTGCGCAAGCACGACGAGCGCGTGTACTCGTTCGTCGACGCGACAAGTTTTCGTGTGATGCACGATCGCCGGCTTCGCGAAGCGCTGGCCTTCGACCAGGACTTCGCCGCTGCCGGCTTCCTCGAGGTCCAGCCGTAGACCCTCCTCGACGTGCAACTCCCCGGCTGAGCCGCGAGTGGTCGCGCCCTCCCCGCTGCTGGAGATGCGTCTCGTCCGTCAGGTACGATGAGTGGTATGACTCGTCCCAAGGCCAAGATCACCGTCACCCTTGACGCCGATGCGCTCGATCGAGCCCGGGTCGTGGTTGCCGAGGGGCGAGCGCGAAGTCTCTCGGCGTATCTCGAGCATGCGATGGTCGCCCAACTCACGGCCGAAGCCGAGTTCGACACGACGGTCGCGCAGATGCTCGAGGCCACCGGTGGACCGCCGACCAAGGAGGAACGCGCCGCAGCGCGAAGCCTGCTCTCGGGTTCTTCGGCGTGATCCCGGTGTGAGCGGCGCCGTCTTCGACTCCGGTGCGCTCATCGCCATCGAGCGGGGAGACCGGTCGGTCGCGGTGCTGATCGCCGAGGCCCGCAGACGCAACGACACGATCACGGTCCCGTCGGGCTGCGTAGCCCAGGTCTGGCGCGACCCCAGACGGCAGGCCAGGTTGGCGTCGTTCCTACGCCTCCCCAACGTCGAAATCGTTGCGCTCGACGAGGCGGAAGCTCGCCTGATCGGGGTTCTCCTCGCAGCCGCCCGCACGACCGACGTGATCGACGCCCATGTGGCGTTGTGTGCCCACCGCCTCGATCAGGTTGTGCTCACGAGCGATCCGGCCGACATCATGCGACTTGGCCCGACTCTCCGGACGCATCGCGTGTGAGGGCTGTTCGCGTCAACAGGCGTGGTCTCCGTCTCCGTCTCCGTCTCCGTCGTGAGTGCGCCACCAGGCCATCACGTCGGCCAGGGTCTGCTCGAGGCTGTAGCGAGGCGACCAGCCGGTCCGGGCGCGAAAGCGGGTGCTGTCGCCGACGAGTCGGGGCACCTCGACCGGACGGACGAGCGCCGGGTCGACCTCCAGCGTGATCGGGCGACGGGCCAGCGCCAGCAGGATCTGGGCCACATCGCGAACGCTCGTGCCGCGACCCGAGCACACGTTGTAGACCTCACCCACGGGAGCCTTCTCGACCGCCAGGCGGTAGGCGGCCACGATGTCGCGCACGTCGTTGTAGTCGCGGATCGGATCGAGGTTGCCGACCGTCACCGTCGGCGCGCCCGTACGTTCGGCAGCCACGATGCGCCGGGCCAGCGCCGAGACGACGAAGCGATCCGACTGGCCGGGACCGGTGTGATTGAAGGGCCTCACGACCACGACCCCCACGCCGCGGCCGATGTGCGCCTGGAGCCCGTAGAACTCGGCTGCGATCTTGCTCGCTGCGTAGGGCGTCACCGGGCGCAGCGGCGCGTGCTCGGCGACACGTTCGACGTCCGCGTCGAGCGTTCCGTACACCTCGGCGCTGCTCACGACCAGCACGCGGCCGACACATGTGGCGCTCGCAGCTTCGACGACGCTCAGCGTGCCGCCGACGTTCACCCTGAGGTACTCGCCCGGGTCGCTCCACGACGCACCCGGGCTGCTCAGCCCGGCCAGGTGGTACACCACGTCGGGGCGGGCGGCCTCGACCACAGCCCGGACCGCGGCGCTGTCGGTGACATCGACGAGCGGGATGTCGACGCCCAGCGCGACGACCTCGTCGCCGGCTGCTCGGAGATGGCTGACCAGGTGGGGTCCCACGAATCCGGTGGCCCCGGTGACGAACGCTCGCATCATGCTCCCCGGGAACCCCGTGCCGTCGCGAGACGATAGGCCTCGAGATGACGGGCGACCGAAGTCTCCCAGGTGAAGGCGGCCGCGGCGACGGGCCCGGCCGATCGCAGCCGGCCCGCGGTCGACGGGTCGAGTGCATGCTCGATGGCGTCGGCGAGGGCGCCCACGCCGCGCGCGGGCGCCAGCACGGCGGCGCCGCCGGCGAAGGCGGCCATGGGAGTGTCGGCAGTGGTGACGAGCACGGCTCCACACGCCAGGGCTTCCAGGGCCGGCAGCCCGAAGCCTTCGGCCCGGGACGGGTAGGCCACCACGTCGGCATGGCGGTAGAGGGAGGCCACGAGGTCGGTGTCGAGGTAGCCCACCCGCACGACCCGGGATGCCACGCCGTGTTCGACGATCGCCCGTCGAACCTCTTCGGTGCCCCAGCCGTCGGGACCAGCCAGCACCAGGCGGAGCTCCGAGCCAGGCCGGCGCCGGAGGACCTCACCAAATGCGGCGACGAGCCGGGGTACGTCCTTGCGGGGCTCGAGCGTTCCCACGTGGGCGATGTACGGCCGGTCGACGCCGACCCGGCGCAAGGCAGCCAGCTCCCGCTCGCTCGCGCTCTCGCGCTCGGCGGGCGCGTTCGGGCCGGCCGGGTTGGCCGGGTCGGCGTCGACCGGGTCGACGGGATGGAACCGCGACCGGTCGATGCCGTGTGGCGCGACGACGATCGGCGCCGGAGGGTCGACGAGCTCCCTCAGGCGATCGGCGGTCTGCTGGCTCACGGTGACGATGGCCGCCGCCCGTGCGCACGCCGATCGGATGGCATGGCGGAAGAACCGCACCTTCACGGGCTGGTGCCATTCGGGATGGTCGAAGAACGTGAGATCGTGCACGGTGACCACGGCGGGGACGGCGAGACGGCGGGGGAGCGTGTAGTGCGGACCGTGCCACACGTCGATCCCCAGAGCTGGTCCGAGATGGTGGGCCTGGAACTGCTCGGTCAGGATCCGCCGGGGTCGGGAGTCGGGCATCACGGATTCGAGGTGCGCTCGGGGCGCCACGTCCCGCCAGCGGTCGGCGTCTGAGCGCCGGGTCACGAGCGTGATGTCGAGGGGCGTCGACCCGGCGCCGGAGGTCGCGAGATCGAGGTGCCGAGCGAGCTCGAGCACGTAGCGTCCCGCGCCGACCGGTCGGGCGGGCACGGCCGAGACGTCGAGCAGGAGCCGCACGGCGAGCGAGCCTACGAGCGATCGTCGCCCCACCCCCGCTCTTCTTTGTGTCCAGGCCTTCCCCAGGCGCGGCCCTGGACACAAAGAACGGGGGTGTGGAGGGCTGCTCAGGGCTCGCAGGCTGCTTCGTAGGCCGACCGGTGCACGGCAGCTGATGCCGCCCAGGTGAACGCCTGGCGTCTGAGCCGTCCGGCCTCGACGAGGCGGCCCCGCCCGTGCTCGTCGGTCACGATCGAGGCGATGGCCTCGGCGAGCGCGTCGACGTCGCCGACGGGCACCACGATCCCCGACCCGCCCGCAACCAGCTCGGGGAGGCTCGACGTGTCGGCGACCACGACCGGGCAGTCGTACGCCATGGCCTCGATCACCGGAAAGCCGAAGCCCTCCCAGCGCGAGCTCTGCGCGAGCACGGCGGCACCGCGGTAGAGCGCACCGAGGATCGTGTCGTCGACCGCGCCCAGCCGGTGCACCCAGGGATGGTGGAGCCCACCCACGTCGCCCCAGCCGTCGGGCCCGGCGATGACCAGCTCGAGGCCGGGGTCGACCCCACTTCCCCGCAACGCCCCCACCGCTGCGGCGGTGACGTCGAGGGCCTTCCTCGGCTCGACCGTGCCCACGGCGAGCACGTACCGCTCCGGGAGGCCCAGGCGCTTCCTGATCTCGCCGGCCTCGCCGGCCGCGTTGGCCGCGTTGGCCGCGTTGGCCGCGTTGGCCGGTCTCGGCTCCCTGGGGTCGGAGGCTTCGTCGGGCGGGGCCTCGGGCGTGGGCTCGGGCGCGCCGTGCCAGGCCACCACGACACGATCGCCCGGAAACCCGTGGGAGATGAGGTCGTCCCGGGTGGCGTGGCTCGGGGCCACGATCATCGCTGCCCGACGCCGCGCCACGGCCAGAGCGCGGGCGTGGAAGGCGACGCCACGTCGGGTGAACGACTCCGGCGCGTGGAGGAACGCCAGATCGTGCACGGTGACGACCAGCGGCCGGCCCTGGGTGGTCGGTGGGACGGCCAGGCTCGGAGCGTGGACGACCCGGACCGCAGCACGCAGCGTTCGGGGCAACCGGGGTCTGCCCGTCCGATGCCAGAGCTCGTAGCGCAGCCCGTCGTGCGGCCAACCGAGATCGTGGGCCCAACGATCGTCGGGCCGACCGAGATCGTGGGCTCGGCCGGGAGTGCGGGTGTCGAGCCCGGCCGGCACCGGGACCGGTCCAGCGGCGAAGGGATGGACGGCGACACCGGCGGCAGGCAGCGCGCCGAGGAGCTGACGCAGGTAGCGGCCGATCCCACCGGGCACTGCTTGACGGAGCTGGCCGACGTGCATCGCAACGGGGAGGGGCTCGACCGCCCCGCCGGGCGCGTCGGGCGCGCTCACCGCGCCAGCGCTTCTCGATACAGCGCGGCCAGCCCCCGTGCGGTGGCGGTCCAGGAGAAGTGGGCGACCCGCTGACGGCCGCGGGCGACCAAGGCGGCTCGCAGCGCCAGGTCATGGAGGCACCGGCCGATGCCCTCGGCCAGCGCGCCCGCCTCGCCCGGGCGTACCAGGAGCGCGGCGTCGGCTGCGATCTCGGGGATGGCGCCGGTGGAGGTGGCCACGACCGGGGTTCCCGAAGCCATGGCCTCGAGCATCGGGAAACCGAAACCCTCGTCACGCGACGGATAGGCGAGCAGTGCCGCGTCGCGCAGCAGCGCGGCCCGGGTGCGGTCGTCGACCTGACCGACCACCCGCAGCCACGGTGCCGGCTCGGGCTCGGGCGTTCCCGGGGGCCCCGGCGGGCCGGCCAGGACCAACACCACGTCGGGGTGGGCGGCGTGCACCTCGGCAAAGGCCGCGACGAGCGCGGGGACGTCCTTGCGGGGCTCGCGTCGACCCAGGAACAACACGTAGGGCCGCCCGTCGAGCCCCCAGCCCCGGGGCACCGTTCCGCCTTCGGGCAACGGTGGTACACCCCAGTGCACGGCCCGCACCCGCCGTGTCGTGAACTGGTCGCGCACCTGTGCCGCCACCGTGGCCGAGGGGGTGTGGATCCAGGCTCCCCGGTCGACGGCCCGGGTGATGAGCGTCGTGATCCGGCGGGCCCTGGCGGTCTCGAGGTCGGGGTGGGTCAGCCAGGCCAGGTCGTGCACGGTGACGATGGGCACCGCATATTTGAGGGGGGGCACGACGAAGTTCGTCCCGTGGACCACATCGGGGCGGTGCAACCACCGGTCGAGGTGCGGACGGTCGCCTCGCGACCAGACGTGCAGCGCGAAGCCGGCCGGGATCGGCAGCGGTCGAGCATGCCCGGCCCCCGCCGCGGTCGTGTCCCTGCCCGTGTCCGTACCCCTGCCCGTGTCCGTACCCTTGCCCTTGCCCTTGCGGGTACGCCAGGCGTCGCCGCTGAGGACGTACGGCTCGATCACGCACGCCGCAGGGTCGTCGAGCGCCGCGAGCGCGTCGAATCCGGCGCACAGCCCGGCGACGGCCTGGCCGATGCCGGTGCGTGGTCCGATCAGCGGAGTCGAATCGAGTGCCACCCTCACACGACGAGAGGGTAACGACCCTGCGTCGATGATCGGGACATCCTCGGGCGTTTCACTACAGTGGCCCACACCATGGCGCAGATCACCGGGAGGGCCGTCCCCCGCACCGACGACCCGGCGGACCACCGCCCAGACGACCCCACGGCCAACGGATTCCGTGTGGTCTCGGCTCGACGGAGCGTCGTCACGCAACTTCGTGAGATCTGGAGCCATCGCGAGCTGCTGGCGAGCCTCGTGCGCAAGGAGCTCAAGGTCAAGTACAAGAACAGCGCCCTCGGGTTCTTGTGGTCGCTGCTCAACCCGGCCCTGTATCTGGTCGTGTTCACCTTGGTGTTCCAGGTGTTCCTCAAGGCCGGTATCCCGGAGTTCGGCATCTTCCTGCTCTCGGGGCTGTTGGTCTGGAACCTGTTCTCGGTGGCCCTCGGCGGGGCGACGGCCTCGGTTGTCGCCAACACGGCGCTGGTGAATCGGGTCCGCTTCCCGCGCGAGATCCTGCCGCTGGCGGTCGTGGGCGCGACCCTCGTGCACTTCTTCCTCCAGGCGATCGTCCTGGTGTTGGCGCTCATCGGGTTCCGACACGAGGTCGCGTGGTCGTTTCTGGTGCTCGTCCCGATCGCGCTCGTCACCCTCGTCGTCCTGCTGGCCGCGTTGTCCATCGGGTTGTCGGCGATCAACGTGTTCGTCCGCGACGCGCAGCACATGCTCGAGCTCGTGCTGCTGGCCTGGTTCTGGATGACGCCGATCGTGTACGCGCCCGAACTCGTCGGGCCCAAGATCGACTCTCGGGCCTGGCTCAGCATCTTGTACATCAATCCCGTGCGGCCCGTCGTGCTGTCGTTCCAGAAGGCCTTGTACGCCAAGGAATGCTGTCAGAACGACGGAAAGACGGCGATCTTGGCCAGCGAGCCGATCACCTGGTACCTCTGGCAGCTCGGCGTCGTCGCCCTGGCGGCCCTGGGCTTGCTGTGGGGGGCGCTGGCGCTGTTCGGGCGCCTCGAAGGCCGCTTCTCCGAGGAGCTCTAGGCCGTGGCATCGGCGATCGAGATCCGTGGGGTGTCGAAGCGATTTCGGCTCAACCACGCCCGGCACAGCTCGCTCAAGGAGCGGGTCGTGCACTGGAAGCGTTCCAAGGCCGCGTCGGTCGAGGAGTTCTGGGCGCTGCGCGACGTCGATCTCACCATCGAGCAGGGCGAGACGGTGGGCCTGCTGGGCCACAACGGCTCGGGGAAGTCGACGCTGCTCAAGTGCATCGCCGGGATCCACGCGCCGACCAGTGGCGAGATCCGCACGCGGGGCCGCTTGGCTGCGCTGCTCGAGCTCGGCGCCGGGTTCCACCCCGAGCTCACCGGGCGCGAGAACGTGCACATGAACGGCACCATCCTCGGGCTCACCAAGCGTGAGATCGAGAAGCGCTTCGATGAGATCGTGGCCTTCGCCGAGCTCGAGCACTTCATCGACAACCAGGTGAAGCACTACTCATCGGGCATGTACGTGCGCTTGGGCTTCGCGGTCGCGGTCACCGTCGAGCCCGAGATCCTGCTCGTCGACGAGGTCCTGTCGGTGGGCGACGAGTCGTTCCAACGCAAGTGCCTCGACCGGGTGCGGCAGTTCCAGCGCGAGGGCCGCACGATCGTGGTGGTCACGCATTCACCCGACCTGATCCGCCAGATCGGCGATCGCGCTGCCGTGCTCGATCACGGGCGCCTGGTCGCGGTGGCCCCTCCGGGCGAGGCCATCAGGGAGTTCCGCGACTACCTGCTGCTCGGGCGGCCCCTGTGGACCCCGGGCGCGACGGCGAGCGACGACGTCGTCGACGCTGCTGCGGTTGACGACCGGCCACCGGGCGATCCCGACGAGCGCGACCCGTCGACCCTGCTCCAGGTGCGAGGCGTGACGATCGTCCACGACAACCAGCATCGCCGCCCGTATGTGCTTCCCGGTGAGTCGCTCGAGATCCACGTCGCGTACCACGCGCCCGATCCCATCGACGACGTCGTCTTCGCTCTCGACGTGTCCGACCTCAACGGCGTGCACCTCGTCGGGGTCAACACCGAGATCATCGAGTCGCACCTCGGCTCGTTGCACGGCGACGGCGTGGTCGTGTTCCGGATCCCCTGCGTCCCCCTGCTCGACGGCACGTATCCGTTGAGCATCGGCGCGCACAACCGCGACGGCGGGCTCATCTACGCACAGCGCTACCAGCGCGACAGCTTCGAGGTGATGAACCCCGGGCACAAGCGGGGTCTCGTCGACATTCCCGTCGAGGCCTTCGTGGTGCCCACCCAGCCCGTGAGCCTGGGGCTCGCCAAGTGATGCGGCGGCCAGCGTGACGGCCACCGAGCCCTCCCCCCCTCCGACGGCCGCCTCGGGGCCGACGGGGCCGCCGCTCGACCTGGCTCGCGTCGTCGCCGAGCTCGAGGACGACGTCGCTCGCAAACGGGCCAGCGGCGAGTTGCCTCCCGCCGTCGAGCGCGACCTCGACCTGCTGTTCGCCCGGTTCGCTCCCGCGGGAGCAACCGGGACCGACTTCGACGCCCTCGTCGCTCGGGCCGACAGCTCCTGGTTCGTCGATCTCGACGTGCCGACGGCCTCGAACCTGCCCGGGGTCGGGCTGGTGAAACGGGTGCTGCGCAAGCTGATGGCGTGGTACCTGCGCTTCGTCACCCAGCAGGTGAGCGCCTTCGGCCACACCGTCGTCGAGGCCCTGCGCACCCTGGGTCGACGGGTCGACCGGCTCGAGGGGGCCACGCCCGGCGCCTCGCCCCTGGTCTCGGCCGAGGACCGGCATCGCCAGCGGGCCGCGTCGCTCGATCCGTGGACCGACGACGTCGAAGCGTTGCTGGTGAACGTGACGGGCCGCGTGCTGCACGCCGACGCCGGCGACGGATCGTTCGTGGAGCGGCTGGAGGCCGCGGGCGTCGACGTCTACGGGGTCGACGGCTGCCACGGGCAGCTGGCCACCGCTCGGCGTCCGGGCCTCGATCTCCGCCCCGACGACACGGCCGAGCACCTCCGTCGGCTCGGCGACGGTGTGCTCAGTGGGCTCGTGCTGTGCGGTGCCGTCGAGCGCCTCCCGCTCGGCGGGCTGCTGGAGCTGGTCGATCGCGCCGAGGCGACCCTGGCCGACGGGGCCCGTCTGGTGATCGTCTCTGAGCATCCGGCTGCGATGCCTCGTTCGGTGGTGGAGGCCGACCTGGCTCCCGGCCGTCCGCTGCATCCGGAGACGTGGCAGCACCTGCTCGAGGCTCGGGGCTTTCGCGACGTCGAGGTGCGGCTGGCCGATCTCGACGGCGGGCTGGCGAGCATCCCCGGCAAGGGTGAGGCCACCACGATCCTCAACGCCAACCTGGCCCGGCTCGGTTCGATGCTGTTCTCGCCCTCGTCGTTCCTCGTGACGGCGGTCAGGGCACGCTGGTAGCGGCGGAGCGCTCATGGTCGCCATCCACCAGTTCGTGCCGTCGCTGGCGTCGCGCGACGCGATCGGGCACCACACGCTCCAGGTGCAGCGCGTGTTGCACGACATGGGGATCGAAAGTGCCATCTACGCGTCCGAGGCCCAGCCCGAGGTGCGCCGCCGCTGCTCTGCGTACCGAACGTTCGGAAGGGATCACACAAGCGCGCGCGACCGATTCTCAGCCATGGCCCGTCGCCAGCCGTCCACGTGGTTCGGATCGGCGCGCTCGGGTGGCGCCATGGCCGATCGGGCGCGCACCTGGCTGATGTACCAGGGCTCCACCGGGAGCCCCGTGGCCGGATTCGTGATGGCCCGACCCGAGCCCAAGCTCCTCGACTACCACAACATCACGCCCGACCTGTTCTTCGCGCCGTGGGAGCCGCACGTGGCCGCCGAGCTGGCCCTGGGCCGTCGCCAGTTGGCCGAGCTGGCGCCGGTGACCGAGCTGGCCCTGGCCGACAGCGCGTTCAACGAAGCCGAGCTCACGGTGCTCGGGTTCGGGGCCACGGCGGTGCTTCCCATCATCATCGACACCGACGACTTCGACGTCGAACCCGATCCGGCGACGCTCCGCCGTCTCGAGCGGGAGCGCGACCGCGGCGGCGCCGACTGGCTCTTCGTCGGGCGGATCAGTCCCCACAAGGCCCAGCACGAGCTGGTGAAGGCCCTGGCGTTGTACCGGCGCAACCACGATCCGTTGGCCAGGCTGCATCTCGTCGGCGGGTCTTCGTCGCACTCCTATCTGAGCGCGCTCGAGGCGTTCGTGGCCGACCTGGGTCTCACCGGAGCGGTCGACATCGTCGGATCGGTGCCGCCGGCGGTGCTGTGTGCGCACTACCTGAGCGCTGACGTGCTCACCAGCGCCTCACGCCACGAGGGCTTCGGCGTGCCGCTCGTGGAGGCCATGCACCACGGGGTCCCGATCGTTGCCGTCGACGCGGCGGCCGTTCCCGAGACGCTCGGTCGCGGCACTGCTCGTGGCGCCGCCGGGCTCCTCGTGGGCGCCGAGCAACCCGCACTGTTCGCCGCGGCCGTCGCTCGGGTGATCGGCGACGCTCCGCTTCAGACGGCGATGGTCGAGCGCGGGCGCGAGCGGGCCGCCGACTTCGCCCCGACGCGCACCTCGGCGCTCTTGCGCACCCTGGTCGAACGGCTCGTGGCCGACGCGCCCACCTGAGCGTCGCCGACGGAGCGATCCCAGGCCCGGCTCCGGTCGGAACGGGGCTCTTGGGATTTCAGCGGGGTGTGAGGGTGGCGAGGAGGCCGTTGGCATGCCAGCCCATGCGGAGCTCGCTCTTGGGGTTGCCGGCATCGAGGAGACCGCGGAGCTTCGTGTCTCCCTTGTCGTCGAGCCGTTCATGGGCTTTCGTCACCAGCCGTCGAGC
>VFJJ01000076.1 GCA_009886115.1 Actinomycetota bacterium | reverse complement strand
CGACCGAGCCGACCGAGCCGACCGATACCGCGGGTGCTCCCGGCCCGGTCGATGACGCCACCTCGGGTGTGCCGTGCGCTGCGACCAACGCGACGCCAGATGGCGAAGCCGCCTCGCTGAGCACGCTCCAGGAGGCGGGCGCCGACGGGCCCCGGGTCGATGCTGCGGTGTACCCGCGTCCCGACCACGAGGGCAACCCCTGGTCGCAGTGGGGTCAGGGGATCGTGCTGGCCGACGGTCGGTTCTTTTCCGGCATCGGCGATCATCTGGGCATCGACGGTGCGTCGTACCTCTTCGTGTACGACCCCGCGACCAGCACCATCACGCGCTTCGCCGACGTGCCCGAGGTCGTGGGCCACGTCCCCGGCGACTGGGGGTACGGCAAGATCCACTCCCAGATGGTCGCGGGCCCCGACTGCTCGATCTACGCCACCACCTACTGGGGTACCCGACGCGGCCTCGAGTTCACGGGTTCCTACCGGGGCGACTGGCTGGTGCGCATCGACCCGTCCGACTACTCGGTTGAACCGGTCGCGGTACCCATCGTGAACCACGGGATCCCGTCGATGGCCGGTGGCCCGGACGGGCAGCTGTACGTGGAGGCCGTCGACCCGCTGGCCGAGGCCGACGGCGGCGACACAGGCGTGTTCGCCGTGCTCGACCCGTCGTCGGGCGAGCCGATCTTCTCCACCGAAGCCTTGGTGCATCCGGGTTTCCGGAGCATCCTGGTGGACGCCCAGGGCCGTGCGCATGTCTCGGTGGGCGAGAACGAGATCATGACCTACGACCCCGAGACCGGTGCCTTCGGGCCCACCGACGTCAACTTCCCGGCCGGCGACTTCATCCGGGCGGCCACCGCCCCGGGCCCCGACGGCACCGTCTACGGGGTGATGGACGGCTCGAACGCGCTGTTCGCGGTGGCCGCCGACGGCACCGCGACGAACCTGGGCACCGCACCCGGGTACACGACCTCGCTGGCGCTGCACCCCGACGGATCCCGGTTCTACTTCGTCCCCGGGGCGCACGGCGGCGCCTACGAGGACGGGACACCGGTGATCGAGGTCGACACCGAGACCGGCGAGCAGACGATCCTCGTCCGCCTCAACGACCTCTCCGAGGACCAGCTCGAGCTGACCCTCGGCGGCAGCTACGACATCGCCATCGATCCGTCGGGCTCGCGGATCCACGTCGGGCTGAACGCCGGGACCACTCGTGACGAGCCGTGGGGCGAGGTCGTGCTGGCGGTCATCACCCTGGACGAGTGAGGACGATCGAGATGCCCAGGGTCCGAGGCGCTCGTGGCGTGACGGCGGCGGTCATGGCGGCGGTCACGGCGCTGGGCCTGGCGTCGTGCGCGAGCGGCTCGAGCTCCGACACCAACCGGGCCGAGGGGGACTCCCAACCCGGGGCCGCGGCCGCCGCGGCAACCGAGGAGGGCGTGGAGGCGGGGTCGAGCCCCACCGCCTCGGCGGGCGCCGACCAGCCCGATGGCGACGGCGAGCCCGAACGCGAGCCCGATGGCGACGGCGAGCCCGGCGGCGACGGGCCCGTCGTGACCGCTGGGGTGTGCCAGCCTGTCAGCGCCCATGGCGCGTTCGATCCGGCAGGGGGGCCGTTGGCCTTCGTCGACGCGACCGAGTCGAGCGGGCTCCTCGCCCCGCTGGCCGGGATGCACGGCCACGCGGCTGCGGTTTCCGACGTGAACGACGACGGTTGGGACGATCTGCTCGTCGGCACCTTCGCCGATCGACCCGATGCCGAGTACGCGTTGCGGGGCGCAACCGGGGCCTCTCCCGATCGGCTGCTGCTCGGGGGGCCCGACGGGTTCCGGGTCGACGAGACGTTCCCGGGCGAGCTGGGCCGCACCACTGCCGCGAGCTTCGCCGATCTCGACGGCGACGGCGACGTCGACCTCGTGCTGGCCCGGAACTCTCGTGATCGCGATCGGGGTCGGGCGGCGACCGTGGTGCTCCGCAACGACGACGGAGCCTTCGCCGAGGCCGCTGTCCTCGGATCGTTCAGCGCCCGGGCCGTCGTCCCGGCCGATCTCGACGGCGACGGTGATCTCGACCTCACCGTGCTCGCCGACCGGTTCGGTGATGACACGGCCACGAGGTGGTTCCGCAACGACGGTTCGTTCATGTTCGTCGACGCCTCGGCCGCTGCCGGGTTGCCCGACGACCTGCGTGGCCTCGGCGCCGCCGGCGCCGATCTCTCGGGCGACGGTTGGCCCGACCTGTTCGTGACCGGCGACGCCGGCCGCAACCGCCTTCTCGTGAACGACGGGACCGGTCGTCTCGTCGAGCGCTCGATCGGGGTGTTCGACTGGCCCGTCTACGGCGAGGAGGACGACACGGCCGGGGTGGCCGTCGCCGATCTCGACCGTGACGGCCGTCTCGACCTCGTGGTCGGGCACCACTACACCTCGACGCTCGACTTCGACGAGCGCGTGCCCGTGCGGGTCTACCTGAACCGGGGTGTCGACGACGACGGCGTCCCGGCGTTCGAGGACGTGACCGATCGCACGGGCCTCCCGGGGTTCGCCACCAAGGCCCCCGACGTGCAGGTCGCCGACTTCGACGCCGACGGCTGGCCCGACCTGCTCACCACGGCCTCAGCGGCCGACGGTGCCCAACCGGCGATCCTCCGCCATCGGGGCCTGGTCGATGGCATCCCCCAGTTCGAGGTTCCCGACGGCCTGGGTGACGCCCAGTACTGGGTGAGCTCGGTGGTGTTCGACGCCGATCGTGACGGCCGTCTCGACGTGTTCGTGGTCGAGTGGGAGCCGGCACTGCCGTCGCTGTTCTGGCGCAACGACGGGCCTGTCGGGCACTGGCTCTCGGTCGTCGACGCGCCCGTGGGGGCGACGGTCGAGGTGTTCGAGGTCGGCAGGGTGGGCGATGCCGATGCGCTCGTCGGCACGCTGCCCTTGGTCGCCAACGGCGGCTACGGCGTCGGGACCCTCTCGGAGGCGTGGTTCGGGCTCGGCGCGCTCGATCAGGTCGACGTGCGCATCACGAGCCCGGCCGGCTCTGACGGCTTCGGTGCCCCGACGGTCGTCGAGGCCGTCGCCGCCGACCAGCGCGTCTCGATCGGCGCCAACCCCACGTCGACCAGGTGTGAGTAGTCCGGGGTATACCGGGTACAACTCGCTCTTGGTCGGGGGTGGATCGGGGGTTGGTCAGCCCTCAGGAGAAGCCGGGGCGGCGGGTGGCCACGAACATGCCTTCGGCCTCGGCGGTGAGGAAGTCGTCGAACGCGTAGAGCTGACCCTTCATGAACAGGTGCTTGCCTTCGGTGCGCTCGACCCGGGCCCGGAACACCAAGTCCTCGTTGAGCGGCGTCGGTCGGTGGTAGTGGATGGTGAGCGTGCCGGTGACCGCAGCCCGGATGTGCGCGCGGGCGGCCATCCCGAGCACCACATCGAAGACGCCGGCCACATAGCCGCCGTGCACCGCCCCGGGTGGGCCCTCGTACGGGGGCCCGAAACGGCCCCGCCCCACCGCCTCCTCGCCATCGAGCGTGAGCACGATCGGGGGCGACAAGGGGCTCGCCGCACCCACGAACGGATGTGCTGCGGCGCCGCGTCCCGGATCGCCGGCAGCGAGTGGGCCCTCGTATCGACTGGCGACGAGCGGACCGTCGACCAGTGCGGCCAAGCGTTCGAGCTCGTCGGCCATGTCGACGAGCCAGCCGTCGCGATGCTCACCGGCCACCAACCACGACGTGATCGTCCGCATGGCCGCAGCGACGCGGCGGGCATCTTCGGGCCCGCCCGAGGCCGCGGTGGCCGCGGCCTGCTCGTCGGCTGCGTCCTCGGTGGCGCTGCTCGTCTCCTCGGTCACGACATGCTCTCCCCCCGTAAGCTGCGGCGAACGTACACCGATGACCTGTCGAGAAGCCGAGAAGGAGCCCCGTCATGGCCGAAACCCCAACCGAGCTCGTGGAGCGATTCTGCGATGCCTGGAGCGCGCAACCGTTCGACGTGGCGGCGCTCGGCGCGTTCTTCGCCGACGACGCCGTGTACCACAACATCCCCATGGATCCCATCGTCGGCCGGGCCAACATCGAAGCCTTCATCGTCGGTTTCACGGGCGGTGTCGACGCGATGGAGTTCCGCATGGTGAACATCGTCGGCGCCGGCAACCTCGTGATGACCGAGCGCATCGACGCCTTCACGTACCCCCACCTGAAGGTCGCGCTCCCCGTGATGGGGGTGTTCGACGTGGCCGACGGAAAGATCGCCGCCTGGCGCGACTACTTCGACATGCAGCAGTTCGTCAGCCAGATGACTCCACCCGAGGGTTGAGCTCGATCGGGGGCGCTCGCATCGAGATGGTCAGGGCCCCCCGGCCGGTGTGAGTATCGTCGGGCATCCGCTGACAGGAGCCACGCCCGATGAGCTACACGCCGGCGCTTCGGAGGAGCGATGTTGTCGCTGGTCCTGATCGTCGTGACATTGGGCATCGGCTACCTGGTCTGGACGTTGATCCTCTGGGGCGAAGGTCAGACGCCAGCCAAGAAGATCCTCAAGATGCGCGTGGTCAAGGCCTCGACGGGTCAGCAGG
>VFJJ01000028.1 GCA_009886115.1 Actinomycetota bacterium | reverse complement strand
CCGCTCGGCGGGCGATCTCGGCCGCTTCGAGGATGAGCATCGCGGTCTCGTAGGGGAGGTCCTGCTCCCGGGCGACGGCCAGTCCCGCGGCGATCTGGTCGCTGGCCTCGTCGAGGCGCCCGAGCCCGGCGAGCACGCCCGCCCTCACCCGGGCCAGCGCGGCCGAGAACAAGACGGCGTCGCCGCCGGCGGCCCGCTCGGAGACGTCGAGGATCTCCAAGGCTCGATCGGGCTCGCCTCGACGGTGGCGGCACTCGGCCAGGTACAGCGCGGCCTCCAGCGCGCTGGCCGGCTGGTGGCGGGCCGTCGTGTCGTCCCAGGCCCGGAGCAGGAGGCGCTCGGCCTCGTCGAGGTTGCCCGTGCCCGAATCCCGATCGGCCAAGACCCGGGCCAGTTGCACCTCGGCGAAGGTGGCCCCATCGGAGAAACCCGAGGCCCGCAGCACCCGCGACGCCTCCCGCAGCAGCGGCTCGGCGTCGGCCAGGCGTCCCTGGTTCACCAGCACCTCGCCGATGTTGGCCGTCGTCAGCGCCGCCTGGACGGCGTTCCCGGCCCGCAGCAGCGCCGAACGGGCCCGGCGGTAGCTCTCGAGCGCATCGTCCCACCGGCCCTCGAAGTAGGCCATCACACCCAGGTTCCCCGTGACCGTCGCCTGACCGGCCAGATCGCCGATCCTCTCGTAGATCGCCAGGGCCTGCGGTCCGTACACCGCCTGCTCGTGGCGTCCCGACGAGCGGTAGGCCCAGTCGAGCACTCCGTAGGCCCGCGCCAGCGCGGCCGGCTCATCGGCCCGCTGGGACTCGTCGACGGCCCGCAGCGCCTGGGCGAGAGCTTCGCGTGGCCGTTCCTGGGCCTGCCGGACGATGGCGGCGAGCGACGCCAGCCGCGCTCGGGCCGCGCCGGCTTCGGACGCGGCGAGCCCGTCGAGCGCCGAGACGCCGCGTGTGATCTCACCCAGCGCCGGGGCGAACGCGCCCGAACGCTCACGGGCCCGGGCCCTCTTGAGGAAGAGATCGGCCCGGGCGACGGGGTCATCGCCCACGAGTGTCGAGGCCCGCCGGTAGGCGTCGAGTGCCCGGTCGAAGATGCCGGCCTGCTCGCGCGCGTCGCCCAGGGCCGTCCAGACCCCGGCCCGGTCCGCCGCCGCGACCTCGGGCAGGCGGCGAGCCGCGGCCAGCGCCCGTTCGTAGCTCTCGACGGCTTCCTCGTTGGCGAAAGCCTCCCGGGCCCGGTCACCCGCCAGGCGTCCGTAACGCCAGGCCCGCTCATGGTCGTCGGCCAGGGAGGCGTGCAGCGCCAGCAGCGCGGCCACGTTCTCGGGATGGCGTCCGGCCAGGCGCTCGGTCGTCTCACCCGCCCGCCGATGCAGGTCGCGGCGACGCCGGTACGACAGACCCTCGTACGCGACGTCACGCAGCAAGGCATGGCGGAAGCGCATCCGGCCGTCGGTCCGTTCGAGGAACCCGTCGAGCACGCTGCGAGTGACGGGATCGAGCTCGAGCTGGTCAGCCGCCAGGAGCTCGTCGAGCACGACCGTGCGAAAGCTCCGACCGAGCACCGCGGCGTACCGCAGGACCCGGCGGGGTGTGGGCGCGAGGGCGTCGATCTGGGCGCTCACCACCGCTTCGAGCGATTCGGGGAGCGAGACGATGCCGCCCCGACCACGTACGACGCCCACGATCTCTTCCAGGAACAGGGGATTGCCGTCACACCGTCGCACGATCGAGACGAGGTCGTGGGGACGCAGCGGCATCGCATCGGTCGCGGCGACGAGCAGCTCGGTCGCCTCGGCCACCGACAACGCGTCGACGGAGACCAACGTCCGGTTCGCCGGCACGAACCCCTCATCACTCTCACGCCGGACCACGAGCATCACCCATGGCCGATGCGCCAGCGCTGCGCTGAGACGCTGGAGCAGGTACGACGACGCGTCGTCGAGCCATTGCCCGTCCTCCACCAGCAACGCCAAGGGTCCGGGGTGGGCGTGGGCGAGCAGCCACTCGAGGAGGTCGACCATGCGATCGGGGCGAAAGCGCGGCTCGATGGCCGCCACCTCGGGCGAGAGCGGCACGCTCAGGTGGACGAGCTCGCCGATCAGGGCCTTCATCGACACGAGCTCGGGGTCGATGGCGAGCAGGGCCGCGTCGAGCTCCGCCAGCATCGCCTCGGGATCGTTCGCCGTCAGCCCCAGCAGCCGCCTCACGGGGTCGCGCAGAGCCCGGTACGGCGTGGTCGAGCCGTACGACTCCGCCTGCAAGCTGAGGACGGCAAGCGCGGGGTGCTCGGCGAGGGCCTCGATCACCAGACGGCTCTTGCCGATGCCCGTCGGGCCCGAGACCTCGACGACCTGACCGGAACCGTCGATCGCAGAGACGATCGCATCGCGGAGGATCTTGCGTTCCTCCCGTCGGCCGACGAACGGGAGCGCCCGGCGCACGTCGGCGGCGCGGGTACCGACGATCTGGCCCAGCGCATACGCCTGCAGCGGCTCCGACTTGCCCTTCACCCGGAAGGGCTCGAGGGCGGTGGTGGCGAACAGGGTGCTCGACGCCGCGAGCACCGTCGGCGACGCATAGATCGCCCCCGGAGCGGCCGCGGCCATGAGCCGGGCCGCCAGGTTCACGGTGTCGCCCATGACCGTGAACGTGCTGCGGAACTCGGTGCCGATCTCGCCGGCGAAGACGTGGCCCTGGTGCACGCCGATGCGCACGGGCAACGTCGTGGGGGTGTCGGCGATGCGGCGCAGGGCTCGCAGCATCCTCGCCTCGTCGTCGCCCTGCACCGACGGGACGCCCGTCGCCAGGATGATCTTACCGCCGTCGGCGTCGATGTCGGTGGCCAGGAAGGTCACGCCTTCGGCGTCGACGGCGTCCTGGACGGCCACGACGACCTGCTCGATGGCGGTGGCGACCGCGGCGGGCCCCGTCGAACCCATGATGGCGTCGACGCCCTCGAAGCGGAGGAAGGCGATGGTGGCCATGCGGTGCTCGGACTCGGCGGTGCCGTGGCCGAGATGATCGCGCAGCAATCGAGGGAGGTGGCTGGCGATGGTCTCGGCGTCGATGTCGGCGCGCAGCAACGGACCCGGCCCCACGCCACGAGCCGCCCGCCAGCTCAGCAACCATCCGGGACCCTTGGCGAGCTCAGCCGCAGCCCGGGGCAACAGCTTGGCGGTCGTCGGGCTGACGAGGATCTCGCCGGCGTCGGCGTACTTCTCCATCTGGGTCGTCGTGGTGGCGGCAGGGCCGGTGATCAGCAACTCGCGATGCGAGCCACCGACCCGCACGAGATGGACGGTACCGGTGTGGATGCCGACCGACATCCGCAGGCGCAGCGGCCCCACCGACGTGGAGATCCGGGACGCGTTGCGCAGCTCGGCTCGCATCTCGACCGCGGCCGATGCCGCCTGCACGGGATGGTCGTCGCCCACGAACAAGAACAAGAGCGCGTCGCCGCCGAACTTGAGCAGGCTGCCGGCCCGGTCGTAGGCCAGCCGGAGCATCGAGCCGAACACCCGCGCCAGCACCTCGGTGAGCTCCTCGGCACCAATGCGGCCGAAGCGCGAGAGCCGCTCGGCCAACATCGTGAAGCCCGAGATGTCGATGAAGCACAGCGTCCCTTCGACCGCTCGCCAGGTCTGGCCCGGGGCGTCGAGATCCCACTCCGACGCCACCAGCGGCACGTACCGGTCCAGCCGCTCGACCGTGTCGTCGACGAAGTCGGGGTCGGGGGTGTCAGGCGGGCCGGCCGCAGCAGGCGGGCCGATCGGGGCAGCCGGGTCGATGCTCGGCTCCCGCAAGGGGTCAAGGGATTCGGCAATGGGCCCGTCAACCACCGCAACCCCGTTCGTGTGTGATCTCGCTCGACGTCCCCCGAGGGACGAACGTACCAGGACCGACCGCTCCGGCTCAGCCACGCTGAGTTGTCTCTGGCGGGACCCCTGCCTCCGGCCACCTGTTTTTTTCTGGCGGGACCCTGGCCTCCGGCCATCCCACCAGGTGCGGGTGGAGGACCCCGGCCCTGGCGGGCCACCCCTCACCGCCCTGTTCGCGCCTTCAACCCAGGTCGGGCCGCGCTGGCTCGGGCTCCACGCTCGGGCTACCGGTGGGCCCGGACTCGGGGCTACAGGCGGGCCATCACGCGCTCGGCGCGTTGGGCGAGCACGAGGGCGCCCGCGGTCGTGGCCCGTTCGTGGGCTGCGGCGAGGAGCTCATGCGCCTTCGTGCGGTCGGCGGGGGTGGGGGCCGGCAGGCGGAGGAGGGCCTCGGCGTAGGCGATCCGGGTGACCACGAGCTCGCAGGCCAGACCGGCCGTGGCGCACTGGGTGAGGGCCCGTTCGAAGTACCACCGGGCCTCGTCGTGACGCCCGGTCACCGAGGCGGCGGCGGCGAGCGCGGAGTCGACGGGGAAGCCCGGCGCCGCCGCCAGGGTGTACTGACCGGAGCACGGTCGCAGGAGGACCCACGCCGCGTCGCAGACCTCGACGTCGCCCAGGCGGGCGGCGACCATCGTGGTGTAGGTCACGAACGCCGTCCACCAGAAGCTCCGGGGCCAGTCGGCAAAGCGGTTCTCGGTGACCTGGAGCAGGTCGTGCCGGGCCCGATCGACGTCGCCGAGGTTGAGCGCCACGTCGGCGGCGGCCGCCCAGAACGAGCGGAGACCCGGCATGGCCCGAGCGACGCTCTCGACGGCGTCCAGAAGGGCCGGAAGCGACGCCGGCGATGTGCAGGATTCGAGCTGGGATCGACCGCCGGAGCGCACGCCCTCGACGAGCGACGGGCTGACCCCCGCGGCGAGCGCAGCGTCGGCGACGGCGTCGATCGCGTTCACCGACCCGGCGAGCTGGAGGCGGTGTATGGCCACGCCCACCCTGGTGAATCCGGCCCGCCACTGCTCCAGCCCGCTGTGGAGGCGGTCGGCCAGCTCGGCGTGGCGGGCGCAGATGTCCAGTGCCCGGTCGATCTCGCCCCTCTCGAGGGCAGCTGAGATACCGGCGCTGGTTCCGGCCAGACGGAGCTGCGCGTCACCCAGGGCGTCGGCCAACCGCTCGAGCTCGGCGGCGACGAGGGGGAGCTCGTCGAACGTGTCGGGCCCGTGCTGGCCGTTCCAGAACCCCGTGAGCACCTGGCCGAGGCAGCGGTCGTCGCCGAGCCTGCGGGCCATGGCCAGCGCCTCCCGGGCCGCGGCCTGGCCCCGCTGGCCACCGGCGAGGTCGGGCGCGGTGCTGAGCTCGACGCCGATCAGGGCCAGCATGCGGGCCCGGTCGGTGGAGTCACCGGGACCCAGCGCCACCAACGCCTGCTCGCACAGGTCGAGCACGTCGTGGTCGACACCGTGGAAGGTACCCACGGCATCGCCGGGGTTGAGCGCCGTGGCGATGGCAGCCAGCCGGTGGCCGTCGTCCCCGGCCAGCGCGATCGCGTCGAGGAGCAGCCGTCGGTGGCTCGGATCGGCGGCGAGACGCAGCGCCTCTCCTCGAGCGGTCATGAGGTCGCACCGCACCAGCGCGTCGGCGTCGACGAGGTCGGTGACGTCGAGCGCGCGTGCGTAGAGCGCGGCGGCCTCCTCGAAGGCCAGCTCCCTCCGAGCCTGCTCGGCGGCGATCCCCAGGTATCGCAGCGCCCGGTCGCCCTCCCCGACCGCCGCGCAGGCTGCGAAGTGCCGGGCCAGCTCGGCCACCCGGTCGCCGGCCATGTTGGCGACAACGACCCTGTCGCCCGACGCCCCTTCCGCCGACGCGCTGACGCCCATCCGCTCACCCATGAGCCTGCGGTCCCCGGCCGGCGCGACCTCGAGGGCGGCCTCGAGCGCATGGCCGATGGCGCGGTGCCAGCGGGTGCGGCGGGCAACGCTGAGCTCGGCGTCGAGGGTCTGACGTACGAGCGCGTGGGCGAAGCCGTAGCGGCCGGGCTCGGGAAGCTCGACGACGATCCGGGCCTGCACCGCCTCGTCGAGCGCGTCGAGCACGTCGTCGACGGGCGCGTTCATCGCGGTGGCGACGATCGCCGCCTCGAACCGGGCCCCGGCGACGGCGGCCACGGCCAGCACGTCGTTGGCCATGGGCGACAACGACGACAGGCGCCGGCCGACCATCTCACGGATGCCCTCGGGGAGGCCGACGGCTCCGAGGTCACGGGCGCTCTCGGCCAGCACCCACCGGGTACCGTCGTGTACCACCGCAGCCGACGACACGAGGTGGCGCACCATCTCGCCGAGGAAGAACGGGTTCCCGTCGGTCTCGACGAACACAGCGCGGGCCAACCTCTCGCCGTCGGCGTCGAGATCGTGACCGGAGACGAACCGTAGGAAGTCGGCCACGTCGTCACGTTCGAGGCCGCCCAGGGACACCCGCTCGAACGCGTCGGCCCGACGCAGATCGGCCAGCACACCCGAGAGCGGATGCGACCGGTCGAGGTCGGTGTCGCGGTACGTGCCGACCACGAGCACGCCGGCCATCCCAGAGCGCAGCACGTGACGCAGCAACAGCAACGACGGTTTGTCGGCCCAGTGCAGGTCGTCGAGCAGCACCACGACCGGGGCCTCGCGGCCGATTGCGCCGAGCAGCTCGGCCGCCGCCTCGAACAGGCGCAGACGATCGCTCTCGGGGTCGGAGTGCAGCGCTGCGGGGAGATCGGTGACCCGGGCCCCGATGGCCGGGACGATGCGGGCGAGCTCACCGCCCAGCACGCCGAGCTGGTCGCGCAGCACGTCCGGATCGGTCGCGCTGCAGTAGGCGCCGAACGCCCGGGCCCAGGGTTGGAAGGCGACGCCGGCGTCGAGGTCGCAGCCGCCGAAGAGGACCGTCGCCCCGTCGGCGTGGGCCATCGCCGCCACCTCGCAGCTGAGCCGGGTCTTGCCGATCCCGGGCTCGCCGGCGAGCAGCACGCAGGCCGAGCCGCCAGCCGCGACCTCCTTGTAGCGCATGACGAGCCGCTCGTGCTCGGCCGCCCGTCCGACGAAGCCCGCGCGGGCCAGGGCGGCGACCTCGGGGGCGTAGAACCGGCCTTGTGTACCGGCCGGCTCGGCCCGCACCGGCTCCCACAACACCGTTGAGGCCCGGATCGGCTCGGGCAGGCCCTTGAGCGACAGGTCGCCGATGGGCTCGAAGCGATGGCCGCCCCGGGAGCCGGCCAGCACCCGCACGACGTCGGACGCCACGATCTGGCCCCTATAACCAGCTGCACACAGCCGGGACGCTTCGACCACCGGCGTGCCGTGCACGTCGTCGCCCTCGACAGCGACGTCACCGGCCGAGATCCCGATGGCCAGGTCGAGCGGGGTGGGCGCACCCAGGTTGAGAGCGCCGATGCCCTGGTGCATCGCCACCGCGGCGTCGAGCGCATCGACGGCACCGCTGAACACGGCGAAGATCCCGTCGCCCAACGACTTCACGAGCTCGCCCTTATGCGCCGTGACCGCCTCGGCCAGCACCGTGTCGTGGCGGCGGCGCAGCTCGTCGAACGCGACGTCGCCCATCCGCACCCGCAGCTCGGTCGAGCCCCGGAGGTCGGTGAAGACAACGGTGTACGTCCCCGACCGCAACATTGT
>VFJJ01000080.1 GCA_009886115.1 Actinomycetota bacterium | reverse complement strand
CACCGCCACCGCCACCGCCACCGCCACCGCCACCGCCCCCGCCGCCGCTGTCGCCGCCGCCGGCGGCGGTCCCGCCCGGGCCTGCCCCGCCCGGACCCGATTCGGGCTCGACCGGAGCTGCGGCATCGCCGGCCGCCACCGGGTACTGGATGCTCGGGTCCGACGGGTTCGTCCACGCGTTCGGTGCCGCCCACACGTTCGGCCCGAACGCCGCTGCCCCGGCGAGCGCGCCGGCCGCCGTCGATCTCGAACCCACCCCCACCGGTCAGGGCTACTGGGTGCTCGACGCCGCCGGACGGATCAGGGCGTTCGGAGACGCCGGGGCCGCGCTCGGCGACCTCAGCACGTCGTCGTTGCGGCCGGCCGAGCGACCCACGTCGATCTCGCGGACACCCACCGGTCAGGGCTACTGGATCTTCACGACCACGGGGCGTGTCGTGGCGTTCGGGGACGCCGTACACCTGGGCGACGCATCCGCCATCGTGCTCAACGGCCCGGTGCTCGACTCTGTGGCGACTCCCTCGGGGAACGGGTACTACCTCGTGGCCGCCGACGGGGGGATCTTCGCCTTCGGCGACGCCTCATTCCTCGGGTCGATGGGTGGCACGAGGCTGAACGCTCCCGTGCAGTCTCTCGTGCCCGACAGTGACCGCTCGGGCTACTGGCTGGTCGCGTCCGACGGGGGTGTGTTCGCCTTTGAAGCGCTGTTCCGAGGCTCGATGGGGGGCACCACGCTGAACCGTCCCGTGACCGGGATGGTCCGCTTCGGCGACGGCTACCTGATGGTCGGCGAGGACGGCGGCATCTTCAACTTCAGCGATCAGCCGTTCCACGGGTCGTTGGGCGATCGTCCCCCGGCGTTCCCCGTCGTCTCGGTCGCCGCGCGCGGCTGAGCGATCACGTCACCCGTCGCTTCGACGGGGTCGTCGCCTGAGGCTGCCGATGGCGATCTCGACGGGCTCGACGTCGGATGGCGCGACCGGCGCCGACAGCGCGGCTCGGAGGAGCTCGCGTGCGGTCTCGAGCTCCGGGTCATCGACACACTCCTCGACCGGCACAGCGTGCAACAGCGAGCTCGCGGCTCGAACGGCAGCCACGATCGGGGTCCAGTCGGCGCCCGGCACCCGGGTGACCGTCACGAAATCGTTCACCGCGAAGACCGCGGCCACGCCACCGGCAGCGAAGACGGCAGCGGCGAACGGCTCGGCGGTCGCCGCCTCGGCACCTCTGATGTTGAACCCGGCCGCGAGCCGAAAGGGCAGCGGGAATCGAACGGCGTCGGGGTTGGGGGTCGAGCGAGGTTCGAGGTCGGTCATGTGGCTCCGATGGTACGGGGCGGTGTCGGCGCGACGGCACCCGGTGGCCGCGTGCTCCGGCATTTGGGATGTCGGCGGGCGGACCGGCCCAATCGCAGGGCCGCCGATCAAGGCGACGGCGTGGTCGACCGATTCCCCTGGCGCGGGCAGTACACGACGAGAACCCGGGGGTTCACGTGGCAATCACCTACCAGGACGCGGCCCATCTGTTGCGTCGCGCCGGTTTCGGTGGCCTTCCCGACGAGGTGGGCAACCTGATGGCCCTCGACCTGCCAGCGGCGGTCGACCATCTGCTCGACTTCTCGGCTGCCCCGGCGATCACACCGCCGGCCGATCTGCACGACACCACCAAGGGTCAGGGCACCCGGTGGACGTCGCTCACGCAGTGGTGGATCGACCGGATGCGCACGTCGCCGTGTCCATTGCAGGAGAAGCTGACCTGGTTCTGGCATGGGCACTTCTGCTCGGCGCAGGACAAGGTTGAGAACATCGTCTTGATGTACAACCAGAATCAGATCTTTCGGAGCATGGCCCAGGCCAGCTTCCGGACCCTGACCCACGCCGTCGCCCTCGATCCAGCGATGATGCTGTACCTCGACAACTACACGAACAAGGTGGGGCTCGTCCAGGAGAACTTCGCCCGGGAGTTGATGGAGCTGTTCACCCTTGGGGTCAACGAGTACTCCCAGGACGACGTCGTCGAATGCGCACGGGCGTGGACGGGGCACGGCCTCGACTCGGCCAAGACGAGCTATCTCTTCACCTTGTCCCGCCACGATGTCTACCTGAAGACGATCTTCGGCAAGAACCAGAACTGGGACGGGCCCCAGACGATCGACGAGATCCTCGCCGGCGTGAAACGGCCCATCGCGGCCCGTTACATCGCCAAGCAGATGTGGTCGTTCTTCGCGTATCCCAATCCCGAGCCCGAAGTGCTCGACGTGCTGCAGGCGGCGTTCACCCAGGGTGATCTCGGGATCCGCGACCTGCTGCGGGCGATCTTCCTGCACCCCAACTTCTATTCGCCCCGAGCCCAGGAGGGGCTGGTGCGCAGCCCCATCGAGTTCGTCGTCGCCGCACTCCGCCACACCAACGTGACCGCAGCGGTCGCCAAGCCCGAGAGCTATCTCGACGACATGGGCATGTTGCCCTTCTATCCCCCGACGGTCGAGGGCTGGAAGCAGAACAGCGTCTGGATCTCGTCGGCGTCGTGGTGGGCTCGAGCCAGCTTCGCGAAGAACCTCACCTCGAAGGCCGTCGCCGCCGGTCTGTTGTCGGGCGTGAAGAGCATGAGCGTGCCGGCTGCGATCCAGGCGGGCTTCGACCAGTTCGGTCTCGGAACGCCGTCACCGGCAACCAGGGCCGCCATGGAATCGTGGCTCACCGCCGAACGTTCGGCCCGCGGCAATGCCGAGCAAGCCAACCTGATCACGCTCATGCTCATGAGCCCTGACTTCAACCGCGCGTGAGGGAGCCTGCCATGTCGAATCTCGACGATGTGTCGACGGAGCAGATCCTTGCCGCTCTCTCGTTCCCTGCCGATGACAGCCCGCACGAATGGTCGCGACGCAAGTTCCTGATGTCGTCGGCGGCCGGAGCCGGCGTGTCGGCGGTCTCGCTGGGCCTGCCCTCGGGCGTCGGACGAGCCCTGGGTGTCACCGGAACGGCGTACGGCGCCGAGACCGACGGCGCCAGTGAGAGCGTCTCGGTGGCTGGCACGACCCAGGCCGTGCTGGTACTGGTGATGATGAGCGGCGGCAACGACGGTCTGAACACCGTGATCCCCTACGGAAACAGCAGCTACCTCACGAATCGGGGTCCGTTGGCCATCCCCGCGGCCAACGTCCTCGACATCGGCTCGGGCTACGGGTTGCATCCGGCGATGCCCAAGCTCAAGGCCCGCTACGACCGGGGCCAGGTCGCGGTGATCAGGGGGGTCGGCTACAACAACCCCGACCTGAGCCACTTCTCGTCGATGGCGCTGTGGATGCGGGGCCTCCCGGCCGGCGTGCCCCCGTCGAACTCGGGCTGGATCGGGCGCTTCCTCGACGGCCTCGGTGCGGCGTCCGACAACTTCAATGCTGTCGCGATCGGCGGCAACGTCCCGTTGCACATGTCGGGCCGTACGACCAGGGCGACTGCGTTGCCCACCAAGGGCAGCAGCCTCTTCGGTGTGAATCGCCGCAATGCGTCGGACGCTCGGATGTTCGACGCGGTCACCTCCTTCGGGGGGGCGACCACCCAGCTCGGCGGGTGGGCTGACACCTGGGCGGTCTCGGGCCGGGTCGCCATGGCCCAGGCTGAGCGGGTCGCACCGCTGTATTCCCCGGCGTTGCCCGGGGGGAACCTGATTGCCCAGATGACCCTGGCGGCCCGGTTGATCAACGCCAACTTGGGGATCAGGGTGCTCAGCGTCGAGATCGGGGGCTTCGACAACCACTCGAACCAGCTCACCGACCACGCAGCGCTGCTCGCCAACTTCGACAACGCGGTCGACGCGTTCTACGCCAACCTCGTGCCGCTCAACACCGGTCGAGTCACGATCATGACCTTCTCGGAGTTCGGTCGGAGGCTCAAGCGCAACGACTCGGCCGGCACCGACCACGGCACCGCGAGCTGTGCCTTCGTCATCGGCGAGAAGGTTCGAGGCGGCTTGCACGGCCAGGAGCCGAACCTCGCCGGTCCCGACCGGAACGGCAATCTGGCGGCCTCGGTCGACTTCCGATCGGTCTACGCCACCATGCTCGACCGGTGGCTCGGCGCCGACTCGGGACAGGTGCTCGGCGCGGCATACTCGAGCTTCGATCTGTTCACCGGCGGAGCCAGCGTGACCTTCCCCCGGATCGACGGCTACTGGATCGTCGCCCGATCGGGTGCGGTGTACGCCTTCGGCAATGCGCCGTTCAAGGGAGCGGTGTCGGCCCCATCGGCGCCGGTCGTCGGGATGGCAGCCACCCCGTCGAAACAGGGCTACTGGGTCTGCGATGCCAGCGGGTCGGTGTACGCGTTCGGCAACGCGGGGTTCTTCGGGTCGATGAACGGCGCCGCGCTGGCCTCACCCATCGTGGGCATCTCCGGCACACCGAGCGGGCAGGGATACTGGCTGCTCGGCCGCGACGGTGGCGTGTTCTCGTTCGGTGACGCGATCTTCTACGGCTCCACGGGCAATCTCCGCCTGAACCAGCCGGTGGTCGGCATGACCAGCACGGCCACCAAGCCGGGATACTGGTTCGTGGCCCGAGACGGCGGGATCTTCTCGTACGGTCCGGGCGCGGGGTTCTTCGGTTCGACGGGGGCGATGAAGCTGAATCAGCCCATCGT
This sequence comes from Actinomycetota bacterium, assembly GCA_009886115.1. Classification (GTDB taxonomy): domain Bacteria; phylum Actinomycetota; class Acidimicrobiia; order IMCC26256; family VFJJ01; genus VFJJ01. The sequence goes on along the minus strand of VFJJ01000080.1, from coordinate 35,870 downwards.
GGGGATGGCCGCCTCGGCCAGCGGCAACGGTTACTGGCTGGTTGCCCGGGACGGCGGGATCTTCGCGTTCGGCGACGCGGCGTTCGCCGGATCGACGGGCTCGATGGTGCTCAACTCCCCCATCGCCGGAATGCTGGCATGCCCGCGCGGCGGGTACTGGCTGGTTGCCGAGGACGGCGGGATCTTCGCCTTCGGCGCGGCGTCGTTCGAAGGCTCGGCGTCCGAGTTCGTCGTCAACGACACGATCGTCGGCATCGCGGGATGACGCATCGGGTCGGCGCTCCTTGACCGCTGGCCGTCCCGGCCGACAGAACCACTGAGCCGAAGGAACGGCTCGCCCTCCCAGGGATCGGGAGGGTCACACAAGCACAGGACGTGCAATGGCAGAGGGTTGCGCCGTCGGCGACCCGTACGCGGTGCTCGACATCGCGCCGGGAGCGACGCGAGACGAGCTCCGGCAGGCGTTCCGCCGGCTGGCCAAGCAGACCCACCCCGATCGCGGTGGCGACCGGCGCGCGTTCGACGCCGTGCGTCGCGCTTACGTCGCGCTCCTCCCGGGTGCTCCCGAGGCCGAGGTTGAGGCTGACCGTGCCCAGACTGCGGCTGGTGCGCGCCCGGGTGACGAGGCGCACGAGGCGCACGAGGCGCCGATGGGTGCCGGGCGCCCGTTCGACGAGCGAACCGCGACCGTGATGCGTCGCTACCGCACGACGATCGATCTCGATCTGACGGCCTGTGCGCCGGCTCGTCGGGCGACAACGTCGCGCGGCTCGGCATCGTGGCGGATGTCGCCGCCGGCGCATGCAGCGCAGCCGACACGGTTCGATGCGGATCGAGGAGCCTTCTCGTCGCTGCTGGCCGCCGCCCTGGCCCACTGACCAACGGCAACCCCGCGGGAGGCTCGTCCGAGAGGCTCGGGCCCCGGGACTCGCGAGGCCTGCGACTACGGTGACCGCCATGACCGAGATCAGCCGACCCATCGTCACCGTGCCCGCAGGCGAAGCGCCGGGCCAGCTCGTTGCCGACGACCTCGTCGTCGGTGATGGCGAAGAAGCCGTCAAGGGCAAGATCGCCGAGGTCCATTACCTCGGGGTGGCCTGGTCGACGGGCCAGGAGTTCGACGCCTCCTGGAACCGCAACGAGACCTTCAAGTTCAAGCTCGGAGCCGGGCAGGTGATCGTCGGTTGGGATCAGGGCGTGCAGGGCATGAAGATCGGTGGGCGCCGCCAGCTCACGATCCCGCCGGCCCTGGGGTATGGCAGCCGCGGTGCGGGCGGCGTGATCAAGGGCGGCGAGACCCTGATCTTCGTCGTCGACCTGGTGGGCCTGCGCTGAATCCGCGTTCTTTGTGTCCAGCGCCGCGCCACACGCGGTGTGAGACACAAAGAAGGGGAGGGGTCCCCGCGGTCAGCCCGATGTCGGCGTCTCGGTGATGGGCGCCGCGAGATCGAGACCGAAGTAGCGGGCCGGGTTCTCCAGCACCACCCTGCGGCGGATCTCCTCGGTGAGCGGCGCGAAGCCCTCGTCGAGGTGCCGGCGCGACTCCGGGAACGATCCCACGGAGTGGGGGAAGTCGGTGCCCCACATCACCCTGTCGAACGGGATGCGTTCGGGACCCATGGCGAGACCGACCGGATCGCGGATGATGCCCCAGTGGAAGTGCTTCAGGCAGTACTCGCTCGGCGACATCTCCCAGTCGAGCCGGAACCACTCCTTGAACAGCGCGTAGCTGTCGTCGAGCATGTACATCGATCCGGGGAGCCAGTGGATGTTCGTCTCGGCGAAGTACATCTCCAGCGTCGGGAAGCGGTCGAGCACGCCCGAGGTGATCACCTGAGCCATGCAGTAGATCGGGGCATGGGCACCCGCGCGCTGGCACAGCGCTGCGGCAACGGGCTGATGGCCGGTCCCGGCACCGGGAAGACCGGGGTCGGAGCGGAGGAACCCGAAACCGAAGTGCGGGCTGAGACGCACACCGAGCTCGAGGGCCTTCTCCCAGAACCGGTCGTCCTCGGGCATGGGGGCGCCGGTCCCGTTGGGGAACTGGTAGAAGCTCACCGACCGGATACCCATGCGGGAGACCCGTTCCAGCTCGGCCACAGCCTCCTCGAGGCCGCAGACGGGCATGATGGCGTTGCCGATGAGTCGGTCGGGAGCGACCGAGCAGAGGTCGTCGGCCAGGAACGTGTTGTACGCCTGGATCATCGACAGGTACACGTCCCTGTCGTTGATTCCCTCGAGGAAGCGACTGGCGAAGACGGGCGGGAACAGCACCTCGGCGTCGATCCCGTCGAGGTCCTGCTCCCGGAGGCGTTGGGTCCCGGATCCGGCGCCGGGAGCGGGAGAGCCGTCGGGGTTGTAGTAGCTGTCGTTGCGGAACCGCACCGGTCGTCCACCGGTGATGTTCTGGCCGTTGTGCAGCATCGGTTGGCCCTCGACGATCCACCCCTCGCCGCCATCGGGGAGCCTGATCAGCCGGGGCGCTCGCTCCCGCCACTTCTCGGGGACGTACTTCGCCCAGCTCTCGGGAGGGGTCTCGACGTGGCCGTCGCCGGAGATGACGTGGTAGTAGCGAGCCATGGCAGCCTCCAGCCGGTCCCTGACTGACGAGCGATGGTCGGGACGCTACGCCCAGCCCCCTCCGACGGCAACGAGCGCAGCCGGCGCGGCTGCGGGCGGGGTGTTCGTGAGTAGGGTGCCGGGATGTCCTGACGCTTCGAGATCGGGTGCGTGGCGCAGGTGCGCGGGTGAAGCGAGTCGACATCGATCGAGCGTCATGACGGGAGCACAGCCGAGCCCGGTTCCCCCACGCGCGCTCATCGCGGGGAGCGCCGGCGACGACCCGTTGACCCGTGCATGCTCGAAGCACATGCGGCGCTTGGGTTTCCACGTCGTCGACGAGACGCTCGATGCGGCAGCGCCGGGGGCTCAGGCCGTCGGTCCGGCGGCGAATGTGGTGAATGTGGTGGTGGAATGCCCCCGACCGGCGGCGACCGTGGAGGATGCGCTGGCGCGCAACGTCGCCGGGCCGCTGCAGATCGCCCGGACCCAACCCTTGCAGGGGCCCGACGCGGCGTTCGTGCTCGTGGGCCTGGCCGAGGCGGCGAGCTCGCCTGCGCCCGTCACCCTGGCTGCGCCGGCCCGAGCGCGCCTGTTGCGGTTTCTCGTCGACGAGCTCGCTCCGAGCGGGGTGCACGTCGTGTTCGTCGAGCCGGGGGCGGCTGGTGTCGCAACCGTGGCGGCCGTGGTCGCCTGGCTCTTCGACCCGGCCGATAGTGCCGACGGCCCACCGATACGCATGCTCGACGGCCACATGATCGACGTCGAAGCGGTCGCCGCCGAATACGGTCTTGGCGGCGGCGGCAGCGGTTGAACCGAGGCGGGGGAACGGGGAACGGCATGGCACAGGCGTATCGGCGCCCGGGTGGTCACGACCAGAATTGGTATGCGGTCTGCCTGGCGTCGGAGATCGACGCCGGACGTGTGGTCGGCGTCGACGTGCTCGGCGGCCGGGTGGCGCTGTACCGAGCGGCTGACGGATCGCCGGTGGCATTGAGCAGTCGCTGTCCCCACATGGGTGCCGACCTCTCCCGGGGAGCGCTCGTGGGTGACGATCTGCAGTGCCTGTTCCATCACTTCTGCTTCGGCCCCGACGGGCGCTGTAGGTCGATCCCCTCGGGTGGCCGGATCCCCAAGGCGGCCAAGGTGTTCAGCTTCCCGGTCCGGGAGCGGTGGGGACTGGTATGGATCTACAACGGCTCCGAGCCGCTCTTCGACGTCCCGGGGATCCGCGACCACGACGACGCAGGGCTCGCGGTCAAGGCCAAGCGAACCGTCGTGTTCCCGGTGGAGCCGTGGGTGATCCTCGGCAACTCGTTCGACTTCGCCCATCTGCGATACGTGCACGGCCTGGTGTTCGAGTTCGACCCCCGGGTGATCAGCTGGGGTGATCCGTACCACGTCGAGTACGACATGGAGTTCGTGTCGCCGGCCATGGGGATGCGGTTTCAGCAACGCATCCGGGTCACCGGCACGAACACCGTCTCGTATGTGACGACCGGCGATGTCGACAGCTCGGGCTTGTTCACCTCCACTCCCACACCGAGCGGGTCGCAGAGCTTCTACGTGTTCGCGACGCCCGACAGCCGGGGCCGGGCCCAGCGCCTGAAGCTCCAGGAGACACTGGCCGACGAGCTCCTGAAGGACGACACGAGCGCCTTCGCCGGGATGCGCTTCCAGGTGGGGACGTTCGTGGCCGTCGACCGTGAATTGCGCCGCTGGTTCGACCGCTGCGACCGTTTTCCCAAGCACGACACGGCCGCGGTGTTCGGAACAGCTGCCCGCTGACGGGTGCGGGTGCGGGTGACAGTGCGGCGTTGCGGCGGTGCGGCGGTCACGTCACGGTGAGACCGCCGTCGGCCGCGAGCACGAGCCCTGTGAGGTACGACGCATCGTCGCTCACGAGGAACGCGGCGAGCGCGGCGACCTCGTTGGCATCGCCGACCCGTCCGAGCGGGATACGGCGCCCGGCGCGAGCTGCCAGCTCCGGGTCGCTGAATGGAGCGCCCATGCCCTCGGTGCGCGTGGGTCCTGGGCAGATGCAGTTGACCCTGACGCCGCGTTGGCCGTACTGCACCGCCAACAGCCGGGTGAGCGCGACGATCGCTCCCTTGCTCGCGGTGTAGCCCGGACCCAGCCCGTGGCCCGTGAGGCCGCCCGTCGATCCGATCGTGACGAGTGCCCCGCCGGCGGGGGCGGCGGCCAGGACGGGGAGCGTCGTCTTGGCGACGAGGAAGGTGCCGACGAGGTTGGTCGACACCACGTCGGTGAACGTCTCGAGCGTGACGTCGGCGATGTCGCGCATGTCGCCGGCGATGTTGGTCGCGCCGGCAGCAGCGACAACGCCGCCAACGGGCCCGAGCTCGCCGACGACGCGCTCCACGGCAGCCGTCACCGCCTGCTCGTCACGCACGTCGGCCTCGACGAACAGCGCCCGTCCCGGCCCGGCTCGCGTGATGGCGGCGGCGATCTCGATGCCCACGTGCGCTCGACGACCCACGACGGCGACGAGCGAGCCCTCGCGTCCGAGCCGCTCGCAGGTGGCCCGTCCGATGCCGCTCGTCGCCCCGGTGACCAGGACGACCCGTCCGGCCAGACCCTCCACCGACCTACCGCCGAGCGTCGCGGCGACGGCTCGACGCCCTCGGCATCACTTCCGACCGACGGCGCTGCGGAAGGCGGCCACGATCGGGCTCAGCATGTCGACGGCTGCGTTGCGCTCCGCGGGGATGGCGCCGTTGAGCCGGAAGTCGGTGACGCCGGCCTCGACGAGCGCGGGCACCCCGGCCATGGTGGCTCCGAGCTCGAGCGACCCGTCGGCGGTCTTGACCGCCGGGAGGTTCCCGGGGATCTGGAGCCCCGAGGCATCGCGACCCTCGGCGCTCATGGCCTCGCGCAGGATCGCGATCTTGGATGGGAGGTCGGTCATGTCGGGACCCCAGGGAATCCAACCGGCGCCGAAGCGGGCCACACGCTTGATCACCCTGGCGTTCAAGGTGCCGCTGATCCACAGCGGAACGCCGCCGGGGTCGACGGGCTGGGGGACGCAGTAGATCCGGTCGAAGCTCAGCCGTTCCGACTCGAAGCGGGCGGGGACGTCACGCCAGAGGGTCTGGATGACCTCGAGGGTGTGGTCGAGCAACTCACCGCGCCCGTCGTACGAGAGCCCGGCCGCCTCGTACTCCTCGCGCTGCCAGCCCACGCCCACACCGAGATCGAGCCGCCCGTTCGAGAGAACGTCGAGCGTGGCCGCAGCCTTGGCCAGCACGACCGGACGACGCAGTGCAGCGAGCAGCACCCCGGTCTGGAGGCGCACGTGCTCGGTGGCCCCGGCGATGACCGACAGCACGGTGAGCGGTTCGAGCCACTGCCCGTCGGGGCCGGTCGGTTGCTTGCCTCCGGCCATGCCCCCTGTCTCGGCCCGACCGTAGGCCTCCAGGTCTTCGCCGAAGACGACATGATCGGAGACCGAGAGACGATCGACGCCGGCTTCGTCGGCGGCCTTGGCCCGGTCGATCAGATGGCCCCAGCCGGCGGTCGGGGCCTGCGCCGCGAAGTTGGCCAGGTGGATCGACAGCGCGGGTGTGCAGTCGGCAGCCGAGTGGATGGTACGCACGGGTGCTCCATTCATGAGATCTGAGCGAGCGGTTGCCGGCAGCCTCGCGCCGCGGATGGGACGCGCGCCCGTCGTGGCCCCCGCCACCGTTCTTTGCGGCCAGGACCGCGCTGGGAGCCGGCGCAGCCACAAAGAACGGGAGTGTCTGGCGAGATTCGGGCGACGATGCGACGATCAGGCCATGACGACAGCGCTCGATCCGTTCGTTGCCGAGGTGCTCGACGATCCGTACCCCACGTGGGCCCGGCTACGGATCGAGCAGCCGGTGTTCCGCGTGCCGCAGTTCGACGTGTACCTCGTGCTCCGTCACGCCGACGTGATGGACGCCATCGGGCGTACCGTCGAGCTCTCCAACAACCTCACGGCGTTCGTGATGGTCGACGACGCTGGCCGGCAGATCCTCATCGACGCCGGCGGCGGCGGTGGCGTCGACGTCCTGGCCACAGCCGACGAGCCGTTCCACACCGTGCACCGGCGCAGCCTCAACCGACCGTTCGGCGTCGGCTCGATGGCCGGGCTGGAGCCCCAGTTCCGGACCATGGTGGCCGAGCGCCTGGCCGCGACGGTCCCCACGGGTCACGTCGAGTGGGTGCACACGGTGTCGAGCATGCTGCCGATCCGGGCCATCGCGCTGGTGATGGGCCTGCCCGACAGCGACCACGAACGACTCAAGCTCTGGTCGGACGCCGGCATCGAGCTACTGTCCGGTTTCGCCGACGGGGCCCGGATCGCCCAGTGCATGGCCCACGTCGCCGACCATGTCGCCTATCTCGGTGAGCGTCTGACCTCAGCCGAGGAGCGGGTCGAACACGGCGCTCCACCGCTCGGGGTGATCGACACTCTCGCGGCCGCGGTCTTGGCCGGTGAGTACGACGCCGACGATGCCGTTTCGATGGCCGTCCAGCTCGTCGGGGCTGGCAGTGACTCGACGACCGGTCTCACCGGCTCGTGCGCCCTGCACCTGGCCATCGATCCCGACGTGCAACAGCTCCTCCGGGCCGAACCGGCTCGCATCCCGGCGTTCGTCGAGGAGGTGCTGCGCCTCGAAGCCCCGTTCCGGGGGCACTTCCGTCATGTGCGTGTCGCGTGCTCGATCGGCGGCGTCGCGCTGCGTCCGGGGGATCGGCTGTTGCTCATGTGGGGAGCGGCGAACCGTGATCCCGAGGTGTTCACCGACCCCGACCGCATCGACCTCGACCGGTCGAACGCCAACCGGCAGTTGGGGTTCGGCTGGGGCATCCATCACTGCGTGGGTGCACCGCTCGCCCGTCTCGAAGCCCGTCTCGCCGTCGAGGAGCTGCTCGCGAGCACCCGCTCGATCAGCCTCGACCCCCGGGCCGGCGCACCCCGATGGGTGCCGAGCCTCTTCCTGCGCCGCCTGGAGGAGCTCCACCTCGTCGTCGAGCCGGCGGTCTAGCGGTCTCGCGGTCGAGACGACGGTCAGTTGGTGTCTCGGCGGTGCAGCCGGCAGCGAGCACTGTCGTCTGCGGCAGCGAGCACTGTCGTCTGCGGTGGCGCTCACTGCTCGGCCTGCTCGGCCTGCTCGTCGACGCCGGCAGGTCTGTCATCGTCATCGAGCACCGCCAGGCGGTCATGGCGCACGCCGACTGGATCATCGACCTCGGCCCCGGCGCCGGCCACGACGGCGGCCGGATCATCTTCGAGGGCACACCCGCCGACCTCGTCGCCGCCCGCTCCACCCTCACGGGCGAGCACCTCGCGGCCTACGTCGCCGGCACCGAACGGTGACCGCGTGCGATGGGGACCCGTGGAGGGGGTTCTTCCGCAAGGCCGCGCGCGCTGGTGCGCTCTCGTCCCCCCTCCGCGGGCTTTCGAACGCTGTCGACGAGACCCCACCGGGAAGGGTTTTCCGTTCCCGTGGGGAAACCTCAGTCGACGGCGGTGGTTCCTCCGTCGACGACGAGGTGGGTGCCGGTGACGAACGATGCTTCGTCGCTGAGCAGGAAGCGCACCGCCTTGGCGATGTCTGTGGGCTGGCCCAGCCGGCGCATGGGGGCGGCGTCGATCATCCGCTCGCGGCTGCCCTCGAAGGAGAACGCGGGCGCGAGCATGGGCGTGTCGATGTAGCCGGGACACACGGCGTTCACTCGGATGCCGTCGGCGGCGAGATGCTCGGCCATCGAGCGGGTCAGTCCGAGCACCCCGGCCTTCGACGCGCAGTACGCCGGGATGGCTGCGTGCCCGATGATCGCCTCGATCGACGCGATCCCCACGATCGCCGAGCCTGCGTTCGACCGCAGGTCGGGCAGGAGCGCCTGGCTGATGAGCGCCTGGGCCTTGAGGTTGATGCCGAGCGTGGCGTCCCAGATCTCCTCGGTCATCACGTCGATGGGTCCGGCGCCGGGAATGCCCGCGCAGTGCACGAACCCGCCGATGGTGCCCAGCGCAGCGCGAGATCGGTCGATGGCCTCCGCGTAACTGGCCACCCGGCGCACGTCGAGCCCGATGCCGATGGTCGCGACCCCGTGCTCGGCTGCGATGGCCTTGGCTGCGGCCGTGGCCCCTTCCTCGTTCAGGTCCCAGCAGGCGACGGGTCTCCCGACCTGAGCGAGAGCATGAGCGGTTGCGAGACCGATGCCTGACGCTCCGCCCGATATGACGACGCCGGTGGTGGGAGTGAGCACGAGAGCAGCCATGGCCGCATGCTGTCGTGCGCCGACGACAACTGCAAGCGCCTCCGCCGTCGCGGCGTGCGGGAGCTCTCATGCCGGGCGCAGCTCCGGCGGGCGTGCAAGGCTGCCGCGATGAAGCCGCCGCCCTTCGCGTACGATGCGCCCGAGACGATCGACGAGGCCTTGGGCCTCCTGGATGAGCACGGCGACGAGGCCAAGGTCCTCGCTGGCGGACAGAGCCTCATCCCGTTGCTGAGCATGCGGTTGGCCCGTCCAGCGCGGCTCGTCGACATCGCCCGCATCGCCGAGCTCGGCCAGATCTTCCTGAACGGGAGTACCCGCATCGGGGCGACCGTCCGCCAATGCGCGGTCGAGCGTTCAGCAGAGCTCAGGACAGCCAACCCCTTGCTGGGCAAGGCGATTCCGTTCATCGGCCATGGCCCCATCCGGAACCGGGGCACCATCGGAGGCAGCGTTGCCCACGCCGACCCCGCCGCCGAGCTCCCGGCGGTGATGCTGCTGCTCGAGGCCGAGATGGTGCTGCGATCGGCCTCCGGCGGCGAGCGGACGGTTCCCGCAGCCGAGTTCTTCGAAGGCTTCCTCACCACCGCGGCCCAGCCCCAAGAGCTCCTCGTCGAGCTCCGGCTCCCGGCCTGGCTCCCGGGCACGGGCGCAGGGTTCCAGGAGATCGCCCGACGTCACGGCGACTTCGCCATCGTGGGCGCGGGCGCGGTGGTGCAGCTCGATCCGGGTACCGGCCTGGTCACCGACTCCCGCCTGGCGTTCACCGGCGTCGCTGGCACGCCCGTGAGGGCGACCGAGGCCGAGCGGATGCTCGTCGGCCACGAGCCCACGATCGCAGCCATCGCCGAGATGGCCGCCGTGGCTCGAGCCGGTCTCGAACCGTCGGGTGACGTGCACGCCAGCGCCGCGTATCGGCGCCACATCGCCGGTGTGCTCACCGAGCGAGTGGTCAAGGAGGCCGTCGATGCCGCCCGCTGAGCTCCAGACCCCCCACACCCCCCACACCCCGCCGGACGAGTCGCCCGACCTCACGGTCACGGTCAACGCCACCGTCAACGGGACGCGTCGGAGCACGACCGTCGAACCCCGGCGCACATTGGCCGACTGGCTTCGCGACGATCTTGGGCTCACCGCCACCCACCTGGGATGTGAGCAGGGCGTCTGCGGCGCCTGCACCGTGCTCGTCGACGGCGATCCCGTGCGCTCGTGCCTGATGCTCGCCGTGCAGGCCCGGGAAATGGCCGTCACGACCGTCGAGGGACTGGGCTCGGTCGCCGACATGCATCCCGTGCAACAGGGTTGCCTGGACGCCATGAGCTTCCAGTGCGGATTCTGCACACCGGGTTTCTTGATGGCGATCACCGCCTATCTGGCCCGGCGGGGGCAGACCGCGGAGGTCCCCGACGGCAGAGCGCCGTCCGACGACGAGATCCGCGAGGCGCTGTCGGGGAACCTCTGTCGGTGCACGGGATACCAGTCGATCGTCGATGGCGTCCGCCGCGCCTGGGAGATCACGTCCGAGAGCGCGGGGGCCTGAGGTGCAGCGATTCACGGGAACCCGCGTCACGAGGGTCGAGGACCCTCGGATCTTGACCGGAGGCGGGAACTACATCGATGATCGCAATCCGCCGGGGCTCGGCCACGCGGCGTTCGTCCGCAGCCCCTTCGCCCATGCCCGGGTGCACTCGATCGACACCACCGCTGCACGAGCCCATCCGGGTGTGATCGCCGTCTTCACAGGGGCCGAACTCGGACCGCACATCGCTCCGATCGTCACCCAGGGTCCGCCGGGAATGAGCTGTCCCCGCTTCACGTGCCTGGCCACCGACAAGGTGCGCATGGTTGGCGACCCCGTGGCGTTGGTGATCGCCGAGTCCCGGGCCGTCGCCGAGGACGCCTGCGAGTTGGTCGAGGTCGAGTACGAGGAGCTCGCCGGTATCGGCTCGATCGAGCGGGCCCTGGCGCCCGATGGGCCCAGGATCTGGGACGACCTCGACAGCAACGTCCTCTACGAGGAAGCGGCCACCTACGGCGATCCCGATGCCGCGTTCGCCGCGGCCGCCCACACGATCAACGAGACGTTCGTGCAACACCGGATCACCAACTGCCCCATGGAGACGCGAGGTGTCATCGCGACCTACGAGCCCGGCCGGAACCACTTCACGTACATGGGGACCTTGCAGGGCACGCAGATGGCCCGGTTCGTGATCAGCACTGCGCTGTCGCTCCCTGCGACCAACGTCGACGTGGTCCTCGGCGACGTCGGCGGATCGTTCGGCCAGAAGTCCTCGATCGGACACGAGGAGCTGGCCGTGTGCGGGGCCGCCAAGGCGCTCGCCGGCCGCCCAATCAAGTGGATCGAAGACAGAACCGAGAACCTCTCTGTCGGCGGTCAGGCCCGCGAAGAGACCGTGACCGCGCAGGTCGCGTTCGACGCCGACGGGCGGATCAGGGGGCTGCGGCTCGACATGGTGCTCGCCGGCGGCGCGTACCCCATCGCCTCGGCGCCCATCACCACCCTTGTCGGGACCCTGGCCCGGGTGCTCGTCCCCGGTGCGTACGACATCGCCGACTACTCGTTCCGCCACCGGGCCGTGTTCACCAACAAGGCCCCCTATGTTGCGTACCGCGGGCCGTGGGCGATCGAGACCTGGGTGCGCGAACGGGTTCTCGATCGCATCGCGCGGGAGCTGGGTCTCGACCCGGTCGAGGTACGTCGCCGCAACCTGCTCGCGGCCGATGCTTTTCCCTGCAAGCTCCCGGCCGGACCGACGCTGGCGGGGATCACGCTCCGTGCGGCGCTCGACAAGGCGGAACGGGTTGCCGACTGGGCCGGGTTCAGGGCCGAGCAAGCGTCCGAGCGGGCCCGCCGCGCGGTCGCCCAGCCCGGGCAGCCCGGGCAGCCCGGGCGCGTGCTCGGCCTCGGGGTCGTGTCGTTCATCGAGCCCGCGCCGGGGCCGCCCGACTACGGACCGTCGATCGGCTTCACGCTCCCGCCCGAGCGGGCGACGGCCCGGCTCGAGGTCGACGGCACGCTGTCGGTCTATACCAGCCAGGCGCCCCACGGGCAGGGGCACGAGACGACTCTTGCCCAGCTCGCGGCCGACGAGCTCGGCGTCTCCATGAGCGCGGTACGTGTGATCCACAGCGACTCGCGTACTGCCCCGTTCTCGATGATGGGGACGGGCGGCTCGCGATCGGCCACCGTGGCGAGCGGCTCGGTGATCGGCGTGGCGAGGGCCGTGCGCGACCAGGTGGCCGAGATCGTGGCCCACATGCTCGAGGCGAATCCGACAGATATCGAGGTGGTCGACGGCGTCGCGCGGGTGAAGGGCAGCCCCGACAAGGCCATGCCGCTGGCCCAGGTGGCGATGACCGCGTGGCTGGCTCCCCAGTACCTGCCGCCCGGCCGCAACCCCGGGATCGAGGCCACGTTCGACTTCCGCGCCGGCGACGGCGGCTGGACCCAATCTGTGCACAGCTGCTTCGTGGAGGTCGACCCCGAGACCGGCGTCGTGAAGGTGCTGCGGTATGTCGTCGTCGAAGATTGCGGTGATGTGATCAACCCGGCGATCGTCGAGGGGCAGATCCGGGGCGGTATCGCGCAAGGGATCGGCGAGGTGTTGTACGAGCACTCGGCGTACGACGACGACGGTACGTTCAAGGCCGGCACGTTCATGGACTATCTCATCCCGAGCTCGATGGAGATCCCATCCATCGAGATCCACCACGTCGACGCAACGGTCGTGACCCAGGAGGTCAACTTTCGGGGCGTGGGCGAGGGCGGCGCCATCGGGGCGCCCGCCGCGGTGTGCTCCGCGGTCGAGGATGCCCTCAGCCCTTGGAACGCCAAGGTCGTCGAGCAGTACCTCCCGCCCTCACGGGTGCTCGAGCTGATGGGTGTCATCCCCGTCGAGCGGTGACAGCGTCACGTCGGCGCGCGTTTCCCTGAGGCCCCGCGCGGCATCAGGCTCGACGCATCAGGGGAAGACGACGGTCTTGTGCCCCACCAGGAGGATCCGGTCCTCAGCCCAGAGCCGCACGGCCCGCGAGAGCACCATCCGCTCGACGTCCTGGCCCAGGCTCGTGAGCTGTTCGACGGTGTGGGCGTGGTCGACCCGGACGACGTCCTGGTCGATGATGGGCCCTTCGTCGAGATCGGCAGTCACGAAATGCGCGGTTGCCCCCACGAGCTTGACACCGCGATCGTGCGCTTGGTGATAGGGCCGAGCCCCCTTGAACCCGGGAAGGAACGAGTGGTGGATGTTGATGGCTCGGCCCGCGAGCCGGGAGCACAGGTCGTTGCTCAGGATCTGCATGTAGCGAGCCAACACGACCAGCTCGATCCCCATGTCGTTGACCAGCTGCAAGACAGCGCCCTCCTGTATGGCCTTGGTCGCCGCTGTGACCGGGAGATGGTGGTAGGTGATGCCATGACTCTCGACCAGCCCGCGGCAGTCGTCGTGGTTCGAGACCACGGCCGAGAGCTCGACGGGCACCGAGCCGCTCCGCCAGCGGTACAGCAGATCGACCAGGCAATGGTCGTACTTCGAAACCATGACGAGGATGCGAGGGCGGTGCCCTGTCGAGCGAACGCGTAGCGATGCTCCGGGATCGGCGAGGTGTCGGCGGATCGCGGCGGTGATCACGGTCGGATCCTCGGTGTCGGCATCGAACACCGTCCGCATGCAGAACGTGGACGTGTCGACATCGCCGAACTGAGCGTTCTCGACGATGTTGCCGCCCACCTCGAGGAGCGCGGCGCACACGGCGTGCACGATGCCTGGGCGGTCGGGACACGTGAGCGTCAGAACATGGCTCGAAGACACGACACCTCCTCGGTTCGCGGCCGCCGCCACGCTGGAGCGATGACGGTATCCGAGCGGGGCACGGCCCGGGGCAACGTCAGTTGGCGCGTAGTGCAGCCAGGAGCTCGGGAAGGGCCACGTAGGCAATGCCGACCGCGGCGTCGCTGCTCCCGTAGGGCACCACCAACGTGTCATCGTGGACCAGCGCACCGCACGAGTAAACGACATTGGGCACGTAGCCGTCGCGCTCGGCCCCGGTCGGGGTGAGCCACGGCCGTGGCAGCCGGCCGATGACCCGACACGGATCGTGGAGGTCGAGCAGCACGGCACCCATCGAATACACCCGCATCGGACCCACCCCGTGTGTGAGCACGAGCCAGCCTTCGGGCGTTTCGATGGGTGATCCGCAATTGCCGATCTGGATCAGCTCCCACGGCTCGTGCGCGGTCGTCAGGAGTGCCGACGGCCGGGTGACCTGGTGGGAGCGCAAGAGCGCCAGCACCTGATCGAGCTCGACACGGCCGAAGGTTCGGGGGAGCGTCTCGATGACGAACGCCGTGTCCTCGCTGTGTGCCGCCAGCTCGTCGAGCGCCCGCTGAAAGAGTGCGCGATCGAACACCGGTTCGACCGGGGTGCCCGCCACGAGATAGGGCCCGGGATCGTCGAGCGTGAGGGTCCCTCCCGGACCGATCTCTCCAGTCCTGAACTCGATGCTCGACACCCTTCGACAGCCGATGGGCTACGACCGAGAAATGCTGATCGAACAGAACGTGGAGATCTCGGTGCCGGCTCGAGAAGGCCTCGGTCACCTCGTCGAGTGCCGTCGCGACCTCGGACTCCGAGAGCGCCAGCACTCGGTTGATGACGAGGGTCGCTCGCGATTCTCCGCCGGCCATCATCTCGTCGCCGGCGACGAACAGCTTGGCCAGGACCCGCCGGGGATCGGCCCGGATTGTGTGCGGCGAGGTTCTCACCCCGAGCATGGCGTGTCGAGCAACGAGATCATCCACCCTCGTCACCACCGTGCGGATCACGGAGTCTCCGAGCCTGCTGGAAGGTCGACACCAGTGCCAGCGTCGACTCGGCACCTTGATTGCGGTTGGCGCCGTTCCTTTCGAGGCCGTCGCAACCGCCACCGGTCGCAGGATCGAACAGCGGTGTACCGACGTCGTTTTCACCGAGGAACCAGGCCTGGGCGCGCTCGACGTGTCGTACCCAGCGCGGGTCACCGGTCACGTCGAAAGCGCTGGCAAAGGCGTCGGCGAGCGCGGCGACCTCGATGGGCTGTTGGTCGAACCCGGGACGGGCTTCACCGAGCGTCCACCCGCCGACCGGTGTCACAGAAAAATGCCCGTGTCGTGTCTCGATGTCGCACAGCCAAACCGCTGCGGCCAACGTCCTCAGCGGTCATCCGGCGGTGTGGACATGGGACCTGGGCAACGAGAACTCCAACTGCACGCTTCCCCCCGACAAGGAGTCGGCCGAGCGGTGGTTGGAGGTCATGACGGGCGCGCTCCGAGCTGGAGACCCCGGGCGCCCGGTCACGATCGGGATCCACATGGAGGACCTCGAGGAGGACCGTCTCATCGGCCCGGCTGAGGCGGCCCGGTGGTGCGATCTCGTGTGCATGCACGGGTACCCGATCTACGCCGACTGGGCCAGTGGACCGACCGATCCTCATCTCGTCCCGTTCCTGGCCCTCGTGACGAGCTGGCTCGCCGGCGGTGCGCCCGTCCTCTTCGAGGAGTTCGGGCTCCCCACCGCATCGGAGGACACGGCTGCGCACCCGATGCTCGTCGACGAGTCCGCAGCAGCCGGGTACACCGCGGCGGTCCTCGACAACGTGCTCGAGGTCGGGTGCATCGGAGCCTTGCTCTGGTGCTTCACCGACTACGCCACGACGCTCCACGACCGATCACCGTTCGACGAGGCGGTCCACGAGCGCACGTTCGGACTCTGGCGGGCTGACGGATCGCCCAAACCCGCAGTGGCTTCGCTCGTGGCGCGTCAGGGACGCACGCGTCGGGCGCCGTCAGCTGACCCATCGTGGATCGATATCGATCACGCCGAGTTCACAGCCGACCGCAGGATGCAGCTGGGTCGTCTGTACGGGCGCTACCGGCGGCTCGGGGTGCCCGACGCGTGAAGCCACGAGCGCACGATGGAGCCGTGGCGCGCGCCGTCGGCGCCGATGCCAGGTGCCGCAAGGTGCCGCCGAGATCAGCGGTCATCGTGGGACCGCCGGGAGGTACTAGATCCCCAAGCCCTTCTTGGCCTCGGACTTGGCCTTCTTGTCCTGACGCTTCTCTTTGAGGGTCTTCTCCGCCTTCTTGGCGGAGTTGGGCTTTTGGGGGGTCTTGCTCGGCATGGTGTTTCCCTTCGTCAACGGGCACCCTACAGGGTCGACACGGCTCGGCGGACGAGGGTCGACGGGTCCTCTGTCGACCCGACGGCCCGCTCCTGCCGACCCTCCCGGTCGCCGAGCTCCGCGGCCATGAGATGGACCGCCAGATCGTCGAGGGCGAGGACCTCGTACGCTTCGAGGTGGAGATCGGTTTCGGCGATCCCGTAGCCCGAGAATTCCTCGCCATACGCGAGATGGTCGGGGCCGCTCGACCAGCGACCCCCGCCGCCCGAGGTGAGGCATCCCGGCCCCTTCGACGAGCTCTCAGATTCGGACAGGTATCGAGGAGTAGCCGCGCACCGTGCTCGTGTGCTGGAGGACGGCTCGGTCGATATCGACCTCCCAGCGCGGAAAACGGGACAGGACCTCCTCGATTCCTATACGGCCCTCCATGCGGGCCAGCGCCGCGCCGAGGCAGAAGTGGATCCCGAGGCCGAGCGACACGTGCTGGCCTTGTGGCCGGTGGATGTCGAAGCGGTCGGGATCGGCGTACGCCCGCTCGTCACGCCCCGCGGCGCCTGTCAGGAGCAGCACGCGAGAGCCGGGGGGCAACACGGTGCCCTGCACCTCGGCGGGCTCGGTCAGCCACCGACCCTGGACGGGCGACGGCGGCTCGAAGCGCAGCAGCTCCTCGACCGCGCCGGGCACCAGGCCGGGATCGTCGGCGAGCTGGGCGCGTTGCTCGGGATGCGCTCCCAGCACGACGCAGGCCCATCCGAGCAGCCGCGCCACGGTCTCGGTTCCGGCGCTGACGAGCAGGTTGGCGAACCCGGCCGCTTCGTCGTCGGTCAGGCGACGCTGCCGGCCGTCGTCGTCGGTGATCTCGGCCTGGACCAGGCCGCTGAGCAGATCGTCGGCCGGGGATCGTCGCCGCTCGGCCAGGAGCGTCGACAGGTACCCGTGGAGCCAGATCTGGGCTCCGAACGACGTGTCGTTGATCATGCCCTTGCCGGGCTCGATGTGGAAGACCAGATCGATGTGGTGGCGCACCTCCTCGCGGTCGCCGTCGGGGACACCGAGCAGAGCGGAGATCACCAGCGACGGGAGCTGTTGGGCGAAGTCGGTGATGAAGTCGAATCCTCTCGAGCCGGCGAGCGGATCGAGCAGCTCGGCGCACAGCTCGCGGATGCGATCCTCGAGCCCCGAGACCCGTCGAGGGGTGAACGCCCTCGACACGAGCGCTCGCAGGGTCGTGTGGCCCGGCGGGTCCTGGAAGATGATGTTGCCTGGCGGATAGGGAGTGGGCGACATGATCTCGAGCACGGTGCCGTGCGCCGAGCTGAACACCACCGGGCTCCGGTGGGCCGCGGCCACGTCGTCGTATCGGCTCAGCGCCCAGAAGTCGTACTCGTCGTTGCGGTACAGCGGCTGCTCGTCGCGCAGTCGCTTCCACACGGGGTACGGGTCGGTGTCGATCTCCGTGTCGAACGGGTCCCAATTGAGGGTCAAGTCATGCTCCCGAGGATGGCCGTCGCAATGGGTCATCGACCACCGCGTATCAGCACCCCCGGATACTGTCCGTCGAGCGCCATCTCGCGCCCATCGCGCCGGGTGGGTTGCCCTCCGACCCAGACCCGCTCGATCCCGGTGCTCGGAGCGACGAGTCGGTCGGCCCCGCCCGGGAAGTCTCTCACCCGTTGGAGCGGAGCGGTCCCGACGGTCTCCGGGTCGAAGGCCACCAGGTCGGCCACGTTCCCAGGGGCGATGAAGCCTCGACCGGCGAGGCCGTACACCGTTGCGATGTGGCCGGTGAGCCTCCAGACGGCGAGCTCGAGGGAGATGTCGGCGCGCTCGCGCACGTAGCGTTGCAGGAGCCAGGTCGAGTAGTTGGCGTCACAGAGCTGGCTGGTGTGGGCGCCGGCATCGGAGAGCCCGAGCAGCAGGCGTGGTTGGCGCAACAACGCCGCGATCTGGTCCTCGCTGTCGTTGATCATCGTGACTCGAAAACGGGTGGCCAATCCCTCGGCCAACGCCAGGTCGACCATCGCGTCGAGCGTGTCGACGCCCCGACGAGCAGCCAGCTCACCCAACGTCGGTCCGTCGACGAGATCGCGGTGCACCTCCGACTCGGCCACCACCGCGGTCTCGAGCATCGCGCCCCAGAGCTCGCGGACCGACGACCGGGCGGGCGCCCTCCACGATTCGGACGCATACAGCAATGCCCGTTCGCCGTGCGCGAGCGCCAGTATCTCCGAGAACGCCGGCACGTTCGCGAACGGGAACGGGTCACTCAGGGCGATCTGCACGACGATCGGGCGGCAGCTGATCTGCGGGTGCACGTCGCCGCCGAGCTCGGCCACCCGGGCCGCGATGTCTGGCGCGTACGACGGTTTCGAGGCCTGGGTCATGATCGCCGCCCACGACACCGGCCGGCCGATGTCGGCAGCCAGGCGGGGCGCCTCCTCGACGTGGAAATCGGGCCCCCACGCCGCCTCGACGGTTCCCCAGCCGTGCTCGCCCAGGACGCCGCAGAGCGTCCAGAGCTCGTCGAGCGATGCGGCCCGGGACGGCACCGGACGACCCCAGGCCCCGTAGTGGCCGGCCGATCGTGTCGTCGAGAACCCCACGGCGCCAGCCGCCATCGAGTCAGACAGTAAAGATCGCATCTCCGCAAGCTCGGCCACCGTTGCTTCCCGCTCGGTGGCATCGTCGCCCATCACGAAGAACCGCAACGGCGTGTGCCCGGCGATGACGGCACAGTTGATCCGCTTCGGGCGACGGTCGACGGCGTCGAGATACTCGGGAAAGCTCTCGAAGTCCCAAGGGATACCGGCTTCGAGGGCGGCCAGGGGCATGCCCTCGACGTTCTCGAGCGTCCGCATGATGGTGTCGCGCCCCGAGGGTCGGCACGGTGCGACCCCGAACCCGCAGTTCCCCATGATCACCGTGGTGATGCCGTGCCACGACGACGGCGAGAGATCGGGGTCCCAGAGCACCTGGGCGTCGTAGTGGGTGTGCGGGTCGATGAAGCCCGGAGCCAGCACGAGCCCGCCGAGGTCGACGGTCTGCGCGCCGGCAACGGTGAGGCCGGGCTCGACCCTTGCGATGCGGCCGTCGTGCCCGACGTGCACGTCGACCTGGCGGGCCGGTCCCCCCGTTCCGTCGACCACGGACGCGCCCCGGAGGACGACCTCCCGGACGGGGCCCGTCGCACCGGTTCTCGATGTCACGTTCACTCCTGGTGGGTGGTCTTCATGCCGGACTCGTTCATGAACGCGTAGTGGGGGAGGTGCGCGAGCTGGCCGCCATCGACCTTGATGACGTGGCCGGTGATGTACGACGACTCGTCTGAGGCCAGGAACAGCACGGTGAAGGCCAGGTCGTCGGGTCGGCCCACCCGGGGAACCAAGCTGTGCTTGACGATCTCGTCGACGATTTCCTGTGGGCACGCCCGCTGCGACGCGGGTGTCCAGATCAACCCGGGTGAGACCACGTTGCAGCGGATCCCCTGGCGACCGTACGCGGTGGCCACTGACATCGACAGCGTGTTGATACCGGCCTTGGCCGCGGCGTAGGCGGTTTGGCTCATGTCGCCGGCCAGGGACTGGTTCGACGACGTGTTGACGATCGACCCGCCCCCTCCCGCGATCATGTGAGGTATGGCGTGCTTGCAGCCGAGCATCACGCCGCGCAGGTCGACGCGCATCGCGTGGTCCCAGATGTCGACGTCCATGGTGTGGACCGGTCCGTCGTTCACCATCATGTGCATGCTGGTGTCGGCCGCGTTGTTGAACAGGATGTTCAACGCCCCGAAGGCCTCCACGGTCGTGGCCACCATAGCGGCAACCGATTCCTCGGAGCCGACGTCGACCGTGACCGCCAGTGCTCGACCTCCTGCAGCGACGATCCCATCGGCCACCTCCTTGGCCGCGGCTTCATCGATGTCGGCGACCGCGACGGCGGCGCCCTCTCGGGCGAACAGCTCGCAGGTGGCCCGTCCGATCCCCGAGCCTCCGCCCGTGACGATGGCGACCTTCCCCGAAACCCGTCCCATGGCTCATCCTCCCTTGGTGAACTCGCCGAAGGTGGGGGTGTGCATGCACATGCCGCCGTCGACGTTGATGACCTGACCGGTGATGAACCGGGCCTGATCGCTGAACAGGTACACCACCATGTCGGCGATGTCGCGGGGTTGTCCCGCATACGGGGTGACCAAGTTGCCCACGAAGACCTCGAGCTGCTCCTTGGGGATGTTCGCCTCGAGCGCCGGGGTGAAGATCGGCCCCGGGGCGATGGCGTTGCAGCGGATCCCCTGCTTGCCGTGGATGGTCGCCACGTGGCGGGTGAGTGAGTCGACGCCCGCCTTCGAGACGCCGTACGCCACCCGCGACAGATCTCCGATCTGCCCTACGGTCGAGGACGTGTTGACGATCGCGCCACCGCCGGCGCGCAGCATGTGGGGGATGGCGTGCTTGCAGCCGAGGAAGGGTCCGCGCAGGTTCACGGCCATCGACTGGTCCCAGACCTCGACCTCGAGGTTCACGACGTCGACATCGCGCGGCACGATGCCCACGTCGGCGGCGTTGTTGTGGAGCAGATGCAGCGCGCCGAAGGTGTCGACGGCCGCTGCCACCATGTGGGCCACGTCGGCCTCGACCGACACGTCGACCCGGACGGCGAAAGCGCGGCCCCCGGCGGCCTCGACGAGGGCCACGGTCTCCTCGGCGCCGGCCAGGTTCAGGTCGGCCACCACAACGGCCGCCCCCTCCTCGGCCGTCCGCAGCGCCGTAGCCCGTCCGATCCCCGAACCGGCTCCGGTGACGATCGCGACCTTGCTCTCCAACGATCCGGCCATGCCCGGTGCCTACCACCGAGGTACCTCCCGTCGCCAGTAGGTGGTAGAACGCCTCGCTGGTCGGGTGACGCCAACGGCTCGGGGACGGGCGAGGAGGGCTGGTCGTGGGGAAGTTCGACGGGAAGGTCGCGGTGATCACCGGAGGGGCCCGGGGCCAGGGACGCAGCCACGCCGTGGCGCTCGCCCGCGAAGGCTGCCGGGTCGCGTTGTGGGACATCGCCAACGACGCCACCACCAACCCGCCCTACCGCATGGCATCGCGCGACGACCTCGACGAGACGGTGCGCCTCGTGAAGGACGTGGGTGGCGAGGCTCTCCCCGTCACCGTCGACGTACGCGACTCGGCCCAGGTGCGCGCCGGCGTGAGCGAGACGCTCGACAGGTTCGGCGCGATCAACTACCTCGTGGCCCAGCAGGGCGCCATGCCGCTCACCCGCGAGGTCTGGAACACCGACGAGGAGCACTGGAACGACATCATCGCCGTCAACCTCACCGGGACCTTCCTCACCGTGAAGTACGTTGTGCCCGAGATCATCAAGGCTGGACGGGGCGGGGCCATCGTGCTCACGTCGAGCACCGCAGGCCTCATGACCTTCCCGTGGC
This sequence comes from Actinomycetota bacterium, assembly GCA_009886115.1. GTDB lineage: Bacteria > Actinomycetota > Acidimicrobiia > IMCC26256 > VFJJ01 > VFJJ01. The sequence continues at coordinate 14,428 of VFJJ01000080.1, read as the reverse complement.
TCACGTCGTACGGAGCGGCCAAGCACGGCGTGATCGGCCTCGGCAAGGGTCTCGCCAACGAGCTCGGCCCCTACGGCATCCGGGTGAACATGATCTGTCCCGGTGCGGTCGACTCGCCGATGGTCGACTCGTTCGCCGAGGCCAACGGGCTCACCCGGGCCGACATGTTCAGCCAGTTCGACGGGATGGACCTGCTCGGCGCCGGCTTGGTGAAGCCCGAGGAATCGACAACGCCGGCGGTGGTGTACCTGCTCTCGAGCGACGCCATGTGGGTCACCGGGCACACGTTGATCGTCGACGCCGGCGCGATGATCAAGCCCAACGCCGGCAACGTCGCGAGCTGAGCCCGCGATCCTGCCGTCCCGCCGCTCGCGCCGACTTCGCCGGCGCCGACGTGGTCGCTCGTTCCGAGAAGATGGGGAAACCATGACCCGAAGGCCGATGCGCGAGCCCGGCGAGGCATCGCGTTCCCAATCCGTGCGCGAGCAGCTGACGCATCCGGTCATCGACTGCGACGGTCATGTCCAGGAGTACCTGCCCGCGGTCGAGCCGTTCCTCCGCGAGGCGATGGGCCAGCCGCTGTTCGACCGGTACCGCCAGCGGGGCACCGAGATGGCCCGAATCCTCGGCTCGGGGTCTCCCGCCGAGCGCATGCGCCACGGGCTCCCGCAGTCTGCCTGGTGGGCCACGCCGGCTCGGAACACGCTCGATCTGGCGACGGCCGTCCTGCCCCGCCTCCTCGTCGAGCGCATGGGTGAGCTCGGCATCGACTTCGCCGTGCTCTACGGCAGCAAGTCGCTCGGCTCTGCCGCGCCCGACGACGACGAGCTCCGCCAAGCGCTGTGTCGCGGCTGGAACTCCTTCTACGCCGAGACCTATCGGCCCTTCGCTCGCCACCTCACCGTGGCCGCCATCATTCCCATGCACACCCCGGCCGAGGCCATCGCCGAGCTCGAGCACGCCAAGGCCTTGGGGCTCAAGGTCGCGGTGATCCCCGAGGGGGTCTACCGACGCATCCCCGAGCCCCTGGCCGGGCACGCATCGCCGTTCCTGATGCCGGGCCAGACCCATTGGTTCGACACGTTCGGCCTCGACAGCACCCACGACTACGACCCGGTGTGGGCCACCTTCGAGCGCCTCGGCTTCGCCGTCACGGCCCACGGCGGCATCGGCCAGATCGCGCCCAACAACTTCACCTCGACCACGAGCTACTCGTACAACCACATCGGGGCCTTGGCCGAGAAGATGTACCACCAGGCCAAGTCGCTGTTCATGAGCGGCGTGACGCGGCGTTTCCCGCAGCTGCCCATCGGCGTCCTCGAGTGCGGCGTCAACTGGGCCACGACCCTGATGACCGACATGGTCGAGCATTGGGAGAAGCGCAACGGGACGGCGATCCACGAGCTGTCACCCGACGCGATCGACTGGAGCCTGCTCGTCGGCCTGCTCGAGAAGCACGGCGAGGGCCTCGTGCCCGAGGGTCGCCATCGGGCGGACCTGGAAGCCGACGCCCGGCTGCTCCCCGCGACCGGTGCCCCTCCCGCCCATCTCGACGACTGGCGCTTCGTCGACGCCGCCGACGAGCACGAGCTCGTGTCGCTGTTCGCCGACCACTTCTACTTCGGCTGCGAGGCCGACGACCGCACCTTGGCGTTCGCCTTCTCACCCGCGCTGCCCAAGACCTTGCGCCCCATCTTCTCGTCCGACATCGGCCATTGGGACGTCACCGACATGGCCTCGACCCTGGCCGAGGCCTGGGATCTCGTCGAGGACGGCCTGCTGACCCAGGAGCAGTTCCGAGCCTTCGTTCACGACAACCCTCGCAGCATGCTCACCGCAGTGGCTCCCGACTTCTTCGTGGGGACGGCCGTCGAGGCGTGAGGCCACGTTCCGTGCCCTGAGAGCGCTGAGATTCGGCGCGGAGGGTGGGCGCTGGGCAGAAGAACACTCACGCAGTGCGCTCGACGGGTCGCGAGGGCTACCATGCAGCCATGACCGGGATGCCTGACGAGCTGCATCCAACATCCGACCCGGCGCTCGTCGCCGCAGCCCGCTCGGGCGACCCCGATGCCTTGGGGGTCTTGCTCTTCCGGCATCAGCCGGCCCTGCTCCTCTACCTCCGTCAGGTGCTCCCCGAGGGGGTCGATGCTCCCGGGTGCCTCCCCGAGTTGGAGCGCCGCATCGCTGCCGGTGTCCGGCACGAGCTCGAGGTCGCCTCCGCGTTTCGCCCGTTCGCCCTCGGCATCGTTCGCGCTCTCGCCGACGAGCACCGGATCCGCCGCCGGCCCGCGGCCCGCCGGCTGGATCCTTCGGCTGAGCGGGCGACCCGAGCGTTGGCCACGTTGTCGCAACGTTGGCAGACCGCCTTGTGGCACGCCGACGTGGAGGGCGCCGCCGCCGTCGAGGTTGCCTGCCATGTCGGGCTTGACGCCCGTGCCGTCGACCCGTTGGTCGGTCGTGCCCGTGAGGCGTTTCGCCAGGCGTACATCCGCGACTATCAAGATGGCTGCCCAGACGCCTGCACCGAGATCGCGGCCCTGTTGCCGGCCTTCACTCGCGAGGCCTTGTCGCGTCAACAGGTCGAGCTGGTCGAGGCCCACGTCGTCGAATGCGCGCCATGTCAGCGAGCCTCGAGCGACGTGAGCGACATCCCCCGAGCTCTGGCTCGCAGCGTTGCCCAGCTCGCGTTGGGGACGGCTTCGGCCGTTCGGCCTTACGTCAAGGCGGTCAAGGCAGCACGTTCCGGGGGCGCGGTCGCCCGTGCCGCCGGCTCGTCAGGTGCGGGGTCATCGGGTGCGGGGGCGTCGGGTGCGGGGACGCCGATCCCGGCCGTGGGCGAGACAGAAGCCGTCGACGGAACCGGCGACCATGGCGGGGCCAGAGCGGGTGCGAGCCTCATCGACGTGTCGCCGCCCGGGCGACGGCGAGCCGCGGGTCTCGTCGCCAGCCGGTCGGCGCGAAGCGCATCGACTGTGCTCCCGGGTTTCTCGGTGCGTCGACCGCGACGTCGGTGGGCGGCAGCCGCGATGCTGGTGCTGGTCGGAACCAGCGCCAGCCTGGGCGTGGTCCTGGCGGCTCGCACGAGCAACGCCGACCCCGATTCGAGCACCGACATCTCGAGCCTCGAGATCGAGGTCGTCGGGAGTTCCTCGGCCCCGGTCGCCACGGAGGCCGTCCCACCCGACGGGAGCGGAGACGGCAACACCGATCCCGTGGAGTCGACCGATCGCGCCACAACCTCGCCCGACGTCACCTTGTCGCAGTCGGCTCGCGCTGCGACCCCCACCCCGGCCCCCACGACGACGATCCCGGTCACGACCACTCGACCGCGGGTGCGCGTGGTCCCGCCGACCGTTGCTGCGCCGCCAGCACCCGTGGTCGACGTCACCTCCACCACGGGCCCGGAGACCACCACGGTCACCCGGTCGACGCCCACCGTGACGACCTCGACGACGACGATCGTGACCACGCCGCAGGTCGTCACCACGTCGCCGAGGGCCACCTCGACGACGACCGGTGTGGCGCCGACCACGTCCACCACGTCGCCTGCGACGACCACGACGACGTTGGTGCCCACGACCACCACCACCCGCCGCCAGCGACCCACGACCCCGACGACGTTGGCGCCGACGACCACGACGACGTTGGCGCCGACGACCACGACGACGTTGGCGCCGACGACCACGACGATCGTCCCGCTTCCGCCGCCGCCCCCACCTCTGCCAGCCGACGGTTGAGCCCCGGCACGGGGGTCGTCAAGCACCGGAACGCTGGCAGGTCGACAAACGGTCGTCGCCCCTCGCAGACTCCCCGGCATGGCCCTGGTACTCGGTGAGATGCTCCGACGGGCCGCGGCGGTGGTTCCCGACCGCCCGGCCACCATCTATCGCGATGGACCAGAGCGCCAGGTGGTCACCTTCGGTGAGCTGAATGCTCGGGCCAACCGTTTCGCACGCCTCTTGGCGGCGCGTGGTGTCGAGCGGGGCGACCGGGTGGCCGTGCTCATGTTCAACAACACCGAGTGGGGCGCGGTGTTCTTCGGGTCGCTCAAACGGGGCGCGGTCGTGGTCCCGATCAACGCCCGGTTCCGGTCGGACGAGGTCGTTGCGGCACTGCAGGCGTGTCGACCCCGCGCGCTCGTCGTCGACGCCTCGTTCATCGACATGCTGCCGACCCTTCGGGCCACGGCGCCTGACATGGCGCTCATCACCGTGTTCGGCACCGATGAGCACGAGGCGTTGTTGTCCGGGCAGTCGAGCGAAGAGCCCACGTTCCCGGTGGCCGAGACCGATCCGCATGTGATCTTCTTCACGAGCGGGACCACGGGCGCTCCCAAGGGCGCCGTGCACTCGCACCGCGACTACGTGCTCCAGACGGCGCAACCCGTGATGAGCGCCCGTGGGACGGGAGAGGACGACATCGGCCTGGTGGCGTTCCCCTGGTTCCACATGTCGGGCTGGGCACTGAGCTTGAGCTTCTGGCGCAACCGGGCGACGGTGGTGTTGCTGGCTCGGGCGGCGCCCGACGAGATCGCCCAGGCCATCGCGCAGGAGCGCTGCACGCAGTTCTACGCCATTCCCGAGATGCTGCGGTCGGTCGTCGCGCTCCCGGACCTGGATCGCCACGACCTCTCGTCGTTGGTGCACCTCGACAGCGGTACGTCAGCCATGAGCCGCGCCGACGTCGAGGACGCCTGCGCCGCCTTCGGGGTCGACGGCATCCGTATCCACTACGGCTCCTCGGAGGCCGGACCGTGCACGATCCTGCCGGCCGAGGAATCGCGCCGGCGCCCATCGTCGATCGGGCGGGCGCCGATCGGGGTCGACGTCCGCCTCCTCGACCCGACGACGGGTCGCGAGGTGGCACACGGGGAAGCCGGTGAGCTGGTGGTGCGCAACGACTACCTGCTCTCGGAGTACTTCGAGAATCCTGAGGAGACCGCCCACGTCCTCCGCGACGGCTGGTATCACACCGGTGACCTGGCCACCGCCGATGATGACGGCTTCTTGTACATCTGCGGACGGCTCAAGGAGGTCATCCGCTCGGGCGGCGAGTCGATCTTCCCGACGGAGCTCGAGCGGGCGATCCTCGAGATCGTCGGGGTCCTCGAGGTTTCCGTGGTGGGCGTACCCGACGCCCGCTGGGGTGAGGCCGCGCTGGCCGCGGTGATCCTCTCCCCGGAGGCCGTCGGACGGGTGACGGCCCGGGTGGTGGTCGAGCACTGCGCAGCCCGACTGGCGTCGTACAAGAAGCCCGGGCACGTGATGTTCGTCGATGAGCTCCCCAAGGCCGGTGCGACCCAGAAGGTCCAGAAGGCCTTGGTGCGACAGCGCTTCGAGGCGCTGCAGACCCACGTCGATGGCGGGGCGTGACCCGCAGGTGCCAATCTGGACGCAGGTCACGCACCCGGCAACCACCGTGGCCGCGCGAGCCGACGTGACAGGGAGCGACCATGGCGATCTCGGTGACGGCCGACCGGATGCTCAACCACGTCGAGATGGTGTACCGCCCGGGCGAACGCGAGCTGGCCAAGCTGGTGTTCGAGCTCCTGGGCTGCGAGCACCGTGACAGCGGCGGGCCCTTCCTGTCGGTCCGAGTCGATCCGGGCACCGGTGATTTCCTCGACAACGCGATCTATGCGTCCGAGGTGACGCCCGAGCAGTGGGGCTTCGAGCAGGCCCTGGCCGGGTCGCTGGACGGCGACGCCGGGAGGTCGTACCTCGAGCTGCTCGCCCGGGCGCCCCAGCGAGCCTTCCACTTCGGCATCGGATTCGCAGCGCTCGACTCGTGGGAGGCGACCGTCGTCCGGATCGCCGACGCTGGCGACAACCATCCCGAGCTCGAGGGCCGCATCGGTGTCCGGGCCGTGTTCCGCCCGGGCGACCCGGGCTCGTTCGGCGACACCTTCGTGCAGGCGTTCGTCCACACCGACGTCGTGGCCGCCGGCTTCCTCACGATCGGCCAGCACATCGAGCTGCAGCACTACTTTCCCGAGCACCGCCGCTGAGGTTGATGGGCGGTCGCCGGCCAGCCGTGAGAGCATGCGGCCATGGCGAACATGCGCTTCAACCACATGGAGTTGACCTACCCCGTCGGTGTGCTCGATCGGACGCTTCGCAACGAGATCGGCGCGTTCTACAGCGACGTGTTCGGCTGGGAGGCGTCCGACGTGAACGTCGTCGGCCAGGACTGCCTGTATCTCCGGGTCGACGAGGGTCAGTTCATCCTGTGCGCCGAGAGCAAGAAGCCGATCTCGTCGCCGGGCTACGACCACCTGGGTCTGCTCATGGACGACCGCGCCGAGGTCGACCGGATACTGGCCCGCTGCCAGGAGTGGCAAGCCCGCGACGCTCGGGTGAGCCTGAAGGTCTACGACGACCTGGTCGGTCCCACGGTCACGGTGCACGCGTTCTATGTGCGGTACCTGTTGCCGATCCAGTTCGACGTGCAGGTGCTCGAGTACCAGTCCGGCGCCGAGCCCGTCAGCGCCTGGACCAAGGTCGCCCGGGTCTGAACCCTGGGGTCTGTGACCCGTGTGGCTGCTGGGGTCCGGCCCGTTCGACCACGTGGGCGACGTCGTCGGTACCGAGCAGCCCGACGACCCGGCCTTCGGCATCGACCACGGCGAGCGCCGGATGACCGGACGGCCACAGCTCGTCCTCAACCGCGTGGTCGAGGGCTTCTGCCGGGTGCAGGACCGGAGCATCGTGGTCGACGGTGCAGGCGAATGGGGATCCCGGCGATCCGACCGACGGGGAGCGACAGGTCGCGATGTCGACGGGCCGGCGTCCGGCCGGATCGGGGCGACGACGCGACGGGTGAGTGGCGTGCGGGCATGGTCGGTGGATCCTCAGTCGAGGTCTCGGGGGCCCTGGACGACCAGGACCGGCGACGGGCTCTCGTGCACGACCTTCATGGCCAGGCTGCCCATGAGCACCTGGCGCAGCCCGCTACGACCGTGGGTCGCCACCGCGAGAATGGGGCCGGGATCGGTGAGGGCATAGGCCACCAGGACGCGCGAGGGGTGCGCCCCGTGGAGGGTCTCCCAGTTCGTCGAACGCCCCTGGCGCTCCTGGTCGTGCCCGATCCGCTCGAGGTAGCCACTCTCGATGAGGTCGCCATCGGTCGCGTGTCGGATCGCTTCCGCCGTTGCCGGCTCGATCACCTCGACGAGCACGAGATCGAGCCGGGCCCGGTCGACGAGTTGTCCGACGATCGGCAGGAGCGACTCGGCGAACTCCGATCCGTCGAGGCAGACGGCCAGTGACGTCCACGACGTCCGCTCCGGGTCGACGTTGGGCCCGACGAGCAGCACGGGCCCCGAGACCTGCCGCACGACATCGCCGGTGACGCTGCCGAACGCGGCCTCCGACATCCATCCCGATCCATGCGAGGCCATGCACACCACCGATCCCGGATGGCGCACGTACTCGGACAGGATCGCCGTCGACGGATCGAGGGTGACGCTCACCGACACGGTGCCCACGCAGGTGGTCTCGGCCAGCACGTCCCTGAGGTGCGCCGCCCTGGCGTCGACATGGTCGGGATCGGCGACGGCGCTGACCAACACGATGGACGCTCCGAGGCGTTCGGCCAGCCATCGCCCCGCGACGAGCGCGAGCTCCGACTCCCTGGTGCGATCGAGCGGGATGATCACGTGCTCGAACATGGCGGTTCCTCCCCATCGAGGACTCGGGTGAGACCTCTCGTGGCCTGCATCTTTTCTACCCGCCACGTCGGGCGCGACCCAGGGGTCAGAGGGCAGGGATCGGGGGACCTTCGGCCTTTGCCCGGCTCCCCGGCCGCCTTCCCGCGGTCTCCCGGGGCTCCCCGGCGGCGTTCCCCCGGTCTCCCGGGACGCTCCGACGGCTCGGGCGCTACAGGCTCGTCGAGAGCTCGCTCGTCGAAGGGGCGACCACCGCGCTGAGCACGTCATGGGCCGCGACGGCGCCGATCACGATCGTGGCCGGCGAGACGACGGCCGTCTGCTCCAACGACCCCAGCACGGTGCGCACCACACGCTGAGCGTCGCACGTCCCGCGCTCGATGGCGCAGACCGGCGTGTCAGCGGCCAGCCCGCCGGCGATCAGGCGTCGGGCGATCTCGCCACGCTGAGCGACGCCCATGAGCACCACGATCGTGCCGCCGACCTTCGCCAGCGCCTCCCAGTCGACGGGCTGGCGGCCCTGCTCCCGATGGCCTGTGACGACGGTGAACGCAGCCGACAGGCCGCGATGGGTCACGGGGACGCCGGCGGCCGCGGGTGCGGCGATCGCCGACGAGATGCCGGGCACGATCTCGACGGCGATCCCGGCGGCCACGAGGGCCCGGGCCTCTTCGCCACCGCGGCCGAACACGAAGGGATCGCCGCCCTTGAGTCGCACGATCGTCCGTCCGTCGCCCGCCGAGCCCAGGTGCACGAGCAACGCGTTGATGACGTCTTGGGGGGTGGGTCGCCCCGGACGCTTGCCGACGTCGATGAGCTCGGCGCGATCGGGGATGAGCGCCAGCACGGCCGGATCGACGAGGTTGTCGTGGACCACGACGTCGGCGATCGCCAGCAACCGGGCCGCCTTGACCGTGAGCAGATCGGGATCGCCCGGCCCGGCGCCCACGAGGTAGACGGGAACCTTCATGCGTGAGCGGCTTCGAGCTCGGCGAACAGCTCCTCGATCCGAGCGCGCCAGTAGACGCTGTCGCTGCGCTGCCCCGCGGCCTTCAGCGCTGCCCGCTCGGCCCCGATGACGGTTGCGACCGCTTCGAGCTCGGGGCCGAACGAGGCATCGAGCCGATCACGGAGCCAGCCCGACAGCGCCGGGCTCGTCCCCCCCGTCGAAGCCGTGAGTTGGACGGGCCCCCGGCGTACCACGGCTGGGAGGATGAACGAGCAGCGCTCGGGCTCGTCGGCCACGTTGACCCAGATCCCGGCGGCCTCGCCGTCGTCGAATACGGCCTGGTTGACGGCTGGATCGTCGGTGGCGGCGATCACGAGCCGGTACCCGGCCACCTCGCCGCGACGGTACCGTCGGGCCTCGTGATGCACGTGCGAACGCGTGGTGATCTCGGCCACGGCGTGAGGTGCGACCACGGTCACGGCGGCCCCGACCTCGACCAGGCCGTCGACCTTGCGGGCCGCGACCGGCCCGCCCCCGACGACGAGCACGCGTCGACCGTCGAGCAACAAGTTCACCGGATACGAAGACAAAGTCACCATGCGATTCTCAGCAGTTCCCAAGGAGAGGTGAGCTGGCCACGTGCGATCAGGGGGTTGCCGTTCGCCGAGCGCAGCGAGGTCCCGAATTTGCCGCCGAGGCGACGAAGTCGCTTCGAGGCGGCATCAGAGATGCAGCCCGCACTCGGTCTTGGCCAAGCCGGCCCAGCGCCCCGCCCGCGAGTGTTCGCCGGTGTCGGTGGTCCGGGTGCAGGGCCAACATCCGATCGACGGATATCCCAACGCGAACAAGGGGTTCACGATCACGTCGTGGCGCGCCACGTACTCGGCGACGTCGGCGTCGGTCCAGCGGGCCAACGGATACACCTTGATCCGGTCCTGACGGCCCCGGCTGACGATCGGCGTGGTGGCTCGGGTGTGGGCCTCGTCTCGGCGCAGGCCCGAGAGCCAGGCGTCGTAGCCGAGCAGCGCGTCGTTGATCGGCCCGGTCTTGCGGCGGGCACAGCAGGCGTCGGGGTCGGTCCGCCACAGGTCGTCCAGGGGCAGCACCGACGAGACGACCTTCAGCTCGATGGGGTACCGGCGCCGAACCGCGGCTGCCGTCGAAAGCGTCTCGGGGAAGTGGTATCCGGTGTCGGCGAAGACCACGTCGATCCCGGGGGCGATGGTGCTGACCAGGTGCACGAGCACGGAGTCGGCCATCGATGCGGTGACGGCGATGCGGTCGCCGAACGTCGCCACGGCCCATTCGACGATGGTGAGCGCGGAGGCGTCTTCGAAGCGATCAGACAGCTCGGCCAGGTCGGTGTCGGAGAGCTCACACGACGAGACGGCGGGAGTGGTGCGCATGACGGGACCAGTGCTCGGGCGCGTTCAGAACGCGACTCACAGACGAGGCGGTGCAGCAACAATCGGATCAGCCACACCATCCCGACCAACCGGGAGATCAGCTGATGGGGACCCTCGTCAGGCCCTACAGAGCTCGTCGAAGCACAGACGCGACAGCTCGCCCCAGGGATCGTTCATCCAGCACTCGGTGAGCGGCTTGGAGATGGGGGCGGAACGCATGCTGCGACCATACGGAGTGAAATACCAGTAGTCAAGTCGGGATTTCAATCTGGCTGCTCCGTCAGCCGAAACGACGAGCCGGCGGCGCGCTGCCGGAAGGCGGCCCTTGTACCACGGTGGGTGAAGGGCGCAGTATCGGGGGAGCTACCGCTTCGAGGCCATCCCCGACGGCATCGCGTTGCGCCGTGACGGCCGGGGGCGCGTGACGGTGTTCGTCAACCACGAGACCTCCACGGTGCCCTTCCCGTACGTTCCGACCGCTCCCACCATCACCAACTCGCAGAACGACTTCGACAACTCGCAGGTCAGCCTCCTCACGCTCGATCGTCGGAACGCCTCGGTGCTGGCCGGCAGCTACGCCATCCCGAGTGGTGCGAACTACCAACGGTTGTGCTCGAGCTTCCTGGCCGACGAGGAGCACGGGTTCTCCCGGCCGATCCTGTTCACCAACGAGGAGGCCACCGATCTCGTCAACCGCACCGGTACGGCGTGGCCCGCCACCCCCGGTGCCGAGCAGGCCGGCGTCGTCGTCGCCCACGACGTGCGTTCGGGCCAGTACCGCACGATCTACGGGATGGGCCGGTTCAACCACGAGAACTCGGTGGCCCTCGAGGATTACGACGAGCTGGTCCTCAGGTTCCGAGTTGGAAGCCCCAGCCGACCGAGGGCTTGTACCGGTGTCACATCGCCAGCGGCGAGCAGGCCGCGGCACCGACCGAGTCGGCCGCTGTCGCTTCGGAGTCGATCCGGTAGCTCTCGACGAACGGCTCGGGCCCACCGTTACCGGCGAGGAACACCGTCAGACGCCGGCGTGAGGTGACGACCACGTAGCCGGATCGGGTGCGCACGATGTCGATGGCCGTCTCGTCGGGGAGCCAGGCGATGGGGATCTGTGCGTGGCCCGCACCTTCGGTTCCGGGCTCAGGGGTGGGCAAGCCCAGCAGCGATCCCCACATCGGCGCGTCGCCGAAGGTGAAGACGCCACCGTCAGACGCCAGGATCCAGTAGCCGTCGCCGGACGGTGTGGACGCGATGGCCACGGCTCGTTGACCACCTGCCGCGGCTGCGAGGATGTCCGCGGCGCCACCCTGGTAGATGGCATCACCGAAGCTGAACACGGCGCCATCGGCACCCAACAGCCAGTAACCCGAGCCGGTGGGCGTCGATGCCGCATCGATGATCGGAGCGACCAGCGTGACGCCGCCGAGGTCTCCGAGCGCTCCAGCGTTGCCGAAGCTCGAGACGCGGCCGTCGTCGGACACGATCCGGTAGCCGCCGAACACGCCGATCAGCGCGACGGGCTCGCCCGTCCCTGAGCTTCCCGTGAGATCGCCGTGGTGGGCGGCGTCGCCGACGGAGCGGATGGATCCGTCGACCCCGAGCACCCATGCCCCCCGGCATTCGGGGCTCAGCAGGATGGCCCGCGGAGCGGCTCCGCTGAGCGACCCGCAGCGTTCGGGGTTCACGGCCCCGATCCGCAATGACGACATGCCACTCCGTGCATCGACGACGACGACGTCGGGGGTCGGGCGGGCATCGCCGTCAGACGCGAGGCAGGCCATGGAGGCCGGTACGGTCACCGCTCGGCCGTCGGACGTGGTGCCCAGCCCCGGGTCGAAGCCGAGGTGGAGGTGCCGTTGATGCCGAGCGTCGCTGAAGACGCCGGGCAGGGGCTCGAGCTCTTTCCACGGGAGCCCGATCTCGTTGGGACGGACATCGTCGGCCATACCGAGGAGGTACTCGACGAGCATCCAGGCGTGACCGCTGCCCGTCGAAACCGGCTCGCCATTGACGGCAAACACGTCGACCGCTCGACCCGACGGATGCATCGAGATCGACGATCCCGGGCAACCAGGGGTCGACGTCCCGTCGATGCACAACGAGTGCCCGGTCGACAAGACGCCGAGTGACAAGGTGAAGTTCCTTGTGAGGAGCGTGAGCATTCGCACGATCTCGGGGCTCGTACGCCCGCTGGCCAGATCGCCGCGAACGGCGCCGTCCATGCGGAGCCGGTCGGAGGTGAGGAGCGCCGTGGTGGCCGCTCGAGCGTCGAAGTCGGTGATCGGAGCGAACCGCTCGGTGGCATCCGCGTCGAGCCCGGTGAGGTCGACGGCCTTCGGGTCGGTCAGGCTCGAGTCGGAAGTCTCGGGGACCTCGGGGATCTCGATGGCCACGTTGCTGGGTGCGTCGGCTGAGCGTGCGCCGGGATCCCTTGTCGTCGCTGGAATCTCGGGCTCGACGCTCCCGGACGGGGTCGCCGGGGCCTCAGGGGGGGTTTCCGGGGTTTCGGAGGGCGGGTCGATGAAGGCGGGTGACGCGCTCACGGCGGGAGCGTCTCCCGGTTCGGTCGACAGCACTCGGGCTATCTGGTCGGCCGTGGGTTTGCCACTGCCCTCGAACGCGGCCGAGACCTCGGGCCGGCTGTTCGCCCATCCGAGGACGGTGGCGGCGAGGACCACGATGAGGGCGTTGCGATGGAGACCGGAGTGATTTCTCATAGGTATCGGTCGGGAGCGTAAGGCGGAAGCGCGCTGACGTCTGCCTGACCTTGAGCGAAAAATACCTCGACGACCTGTGTCGGACGAGAGTTGTCACAGATCGCGGAGTTCGGAGAGCGACCGTGCACCCCCGGCCGTCAGTGAACGCCGAGGATCCCGTCGGCGACGAGCCCCTCGTACTCCGTTGGTCCCATCCCGAGCACGTCGGCGAGGACCTCTCGGCTGTGTTCGTCGGGCCGCGGCGCGGGGCCCCGAACCCCGATCTCGGCGCCGTTCGACCGCCACGGGGCACGAGCGACGGGCACGCCTGGCTCGATCTCGGTCACCAGGCCCACCTCGGAGGCCCAGTCGGTGTCGAGAAGGTCGGTCACCGAGCGCACCTCGGCGACGAGCATCGGCGTTGCCTCGATGGACCGCTCGAGCGCGGCGAACGACGGGCACCGGGCGACCAGCTCGCCCAGGACGGCCAGGGCGTCGTCGATGTGGGCGTCGATGGCTTCGCGGCTCGAGAAGCGGGGATCGGCGAGGATCGCTGCGGCGGCGTCGCCGCCCAGGGCGGTGACGAAGGGCCCGAACGTCGACCGGGGGTTGCCGACCAACGTCGCCAGCATTCCGTCGCCCAGGCGCAGCACGGGGTGGGTCCAGATGTCGAACTGGCGGACACCGTGATACCGCTGCCACTCGACGGGGGCCCACTCGTTGGCGTAGACGAGGCCTGCCGCCATCGACACGTCGAGGTGCTGACCCACGCCCGTCCGTTCCCGCTGGAACAACGCCGTGAGGATGGCCTGGGTGGCGAGCATCCCGGCGTAGGAATCGCCGTGGACGTGCACCTCCTGGCGGGCCGTGCCCCCGTGCAGCCGCGCGGCCATCTCGATCGTGCCGACCTGGGCGTGCACCAGCGGCGCGTAGGCCCGCCGTGACGACCACGAGTTGCCGTGTCCCCAGCCGCTCACCGAGCAGTAGACGAGCCGGGGCTGGCGAGCCAGGAGATCGGCGGGTCCCAGCCCGAACCGGGCCAGCACGCCGGGCCGGAAGTTCTCGAGGAACACGTCGCAGCGCTCGGCGAGACGGCCGACCAGCTCGGCCGCTCCGGGTCGGAGGAGGTCGACGACCATCGCGCGCTTGCCGGCGTTGAGATGGCTGGCGAAGGCCGACTGGCCGTGCGGTTGGGGCATGACCGTGCGGGCGATGTCGAGCTCGGGCGGCTCGATCTTGATCACGTCGGCGCCGAGGTCGGCCAGGATCCGGCCGGCGATCGGGCCGGCCAGCACCCGACTGAGATCGAGCACGCGAATGCCCTCGAGCGGTCGGTTCATCGGGCCGAGTCTTGTAGTGGTCGCCCGGTGGGTGCCAACGCCGGGGCTTGGCCCAGAGCGGTCCTCGCGCCGCCGCTGCCGTCGTCGTGTTCACGCGCGATCTGCGCGTTCGCGATCACCCCGCGCTGGCGCCTGGTGGTGCCACCGCCGAGGAACGTCCCGCTCCCCGCCGGCATCGAGATCCGGCCGGTGGCCGGCGACCTTGAGCCGGCGCGAGACGGAGAAGTCGAACGAGCCCGCGATCCCGGCCGTGCACATCGCTGTGCGCTTCGTCGTGATCGGCCCCGGATTCGACGCCGAGGTCGTCGATCTGATCCCATCCCCGTCGTGCGATGGCTTCGGGCGCAGCCCTACAAGAACCTGGTGGCCAT
>VFJJ01000110.1 GCA_009886115.1 Actinomycetota bacterium | reverse complement strand
GCCGGCAAGACCGTGAGCGCAGCGTGTGCTGGTGCGAGCGGGGGGACTCGAACCCCCACGTCTTGCGACACTGGAACCTAAATCCAGGGCGTCTGCCATTCCGCCACGCTCGCGTGCGTGTGGTGCCACGCAGGCGTGGCGGATGGCAACCGTACCGGAGTCTGCGAGCCTGGGTGGCTCAGCGGGCGCGCAGCGCGTCGCGGATCTCGGTGAGGAGCTTGACCTCGTCCGACGGCTCGTCGGGGGTGACGGCGCCGGTCTTCTTCTTGGCCTCGTTGGCCTTGTACGCCTTGACGATCATGAACATCACGAACGCGATCGTGATGAACGTGACGAGGCTGGTGAAGAACGACCCGATCCGGATCGTCGCGTCGCCGAGGTCGAAGGCGACCTCGCTGAAGTCGGGCTTGCCGACGATGGCGGCGACGATCTGCAAGACGATGTTGTCGACGAGCGACGTCACGAGCGCGCCGAAGGCAGCGGCCATGATGAACGCCACGGCCAAGGTGATGAGGTTGCCGCTGAACGCGAACTCCTTGAACTCTTGGAGCATCTTCTTCATTGCTGGTTCCCCCGGGGAAGTTTTAGCTGATGGACGATTCGCGCCGATTGGGCGGATGCGTCGTCATCGTGCCCGACGACGACGACGTTCGCCAGCTGGAGACCCCGTTCCCGGGCGCGGCACGGCCGGCCCCGAGGGACCGGCCGGCGTGAACTGGCGCTGTCGTGGGTGGGCGGTTGGGACGTGCTCAACCCTCGATGCCGCAGACCTCGGTGTCGTAGAGGTCGACGGCATCCGTGGCCGCGCTGTACTCCTCGGTCTCGAACTCCTCGAGCGCCTGGGTGTCGACTGCAGCTGGGTCGAAGTCGGCCGCCGCGAAGGCGGCACGAGCTGCCTCGAACCGCTCGGCGTTGAGTTCGAAGGCGTCGGCGATCTCGGCCGGAACGTTGCCGCTGACAGAGTCGATCGCGTCGGCCACTTCGTTGTACACGTCCTCGACGTCCTCGGGGGTCGACTCGGCGCTGAGCGAGTCGAATGCAGCACTGGCGTCGCGAGCGACAGCGCAGTAGTCGACCGACGAGCCGCCCGAACCACCGGCCGCATCATCGTCGTCGTCACCGCATGCAGTGAAGACGAGGACACCGCTCATCAACAGTGCGGGAATCGTGAATCGTCGTTGCATCATGTCGCGGCGCTCTCCCTGGACGTGTGGAAGGGCGCGAGTCGACCTTCCTCATCGGACGGGAGCATCGGCACACATGTGCCCATACTTGAGCGAAAGGGACGGACTTGGGCGAAAGGGACGGACAGCCCGCCCGGCTGGTTGATGAGCGATCGGCCGGTGACCGCCCTCGACTCCCAGGCCCGCAGCCCTCAGCCCAGGCCGCAGACCCGGGCGTCGTGTTCGTTGATGCGGGTGAGGGCGTTCTGGGTCGCCCGATCGCCCTGGACCGCGGCTGTGGTTTCGGCATCGGGGCGCCGGAAGAGCCGGGCGTAGT
The DNA here is from genome assembly GCA_009886115.1 of Actinomycetota bacterium. Taxonomy (GTDB): domain Bacteria; phylum Actinomycetota; class Acidimicrobiia; order IMCC26256; family VFJJ01; genus VFJJ01. Next base: position 8,065 of record VFJJ01000110.1, on the reverse strand, counting down.
CCCATCGGGCGGCGGCGAAGATCTCGATCACAGTCTCCCAGTAGGTGCTCACGAGGGCGACGTCAGCAGCGATCTCGGGCGGCGCCACCTCGGTGAGCTGCCGCTTCTCCTCGGCGGTCGCGCGGTACGCGGCCTCGAGCAACGCCGGGTCGGCCGGATCGTACGAGTCGGCCAGGGTCGGATCGATCTCGGCCCAGTTCCGCACGATCGTGCAATAGGGGCTGCGGGTGTCGAGCGAGACGGCCGTGTCGGACGCCTCGCTGATGTCCTCGGTGGCCTGGCGGTTGTCGGTCGTCGCCGTGGGGGCGGTCCGCGTCGTCGTCGACGTCGTCGACGACGCGGTGGTCGTGACACCCGCGGCGGTCGTGCCGTCGGGCCCCGGGGCCGAGGTCGCGGAAGCGTCGTCGCCGTACCGGGCCACACCGCAGGAGCTCAGCAACGCCACCAAGATCACGGTCGCGCCTGCAACGCCGGCGCGACCGACCACCCTCGAAGATGCGATCCTGGCGCAGCGGTCGTGCACGATGGCGGGACGCATCGATGGCATCGTACGGCTTCGGGGGGTGAGCGATGGGCTCGTGTGTCTTCTGCGGCATCGTCGGGGGATCGGCACCGGCCGAGATCGTGCTCAGGGCCGGGCCGGTCGTGGCCTTCCTCGATGCCCGTCCGCTGTTCAAGGGCCACGTGCTCGTGGTGCCGAGCGACCACGTCGAGAGCCTGGATGACCTCGATCTGGCGCTCGTCGCCCCGCTGTTCGCCGCCGTCCAACGCCTGGCGTCCGTCGTGCCGGCGGCGCTCGGAGCCGAGGGCACGTTCGTTGCGGTGAACAACCGGGTCAGCCAGAGCGTGCCGCACCTGCACGTCCACGTCGTCCCCCGAACCAAGGGCGACGGGTTGCGCGGCTTCTTCTGGCCCCGCCAGAAGTACGACGACGCGGTGGAGATGACCCGCGTCGCCGACACGATCCGCGACGGGCTCGCTCGCGGCTGAGGCGTCCGTCGTTCGCTCGGCAACGTCGCGGGACCTGTCGTAAGGGCGTCGTACGCTCACCAGCGATGACCGAACCGCCCGAGGTCGAGGAGCAGCCAACCACCGATCTGCTCTCCTCGGTCGGGGCGGCCGTGCGGGCCGCTCACACCGGTGACCCGTTGCGCTCGATCGTGGTCGTCGCCCCGTCGAGCTACGCGGCCCTGGCGTGGCGGCGCCAGCTCCCCGCCCGGGGAATACCCCTGTTCAACGTCGAGTTCGTCACGTTCGGTCGGTTGGCCGAGCGGCTGGCCCGCCCGCTCATGCGCTCCGGTCGTCCCCGGCGTCGACCGTCGACGCCCGCGTTGCGTGCTGAAGCCGTCCGACTCGCCCTGGCGGCGGAGCCGGGGTCGTTCGGCGACGCGGCTGCGCACCCCAGCACCCAGCAGAGCATGCAACGAGCCTGTCGCGACGTGCGTGCGCTCGGTCGGTCCGAGCGAGCGGCGCTGAGCTCGCAGAGCCGTCGCGCGGCCGACGTGGTGAGGGTGACCGCGGCGGTCGAGCAACGACTGGCGACAGGGTGGTACGACGAACACGACGTGACGGTCGCCGCCCTCGAGGCTCTCGGCGCCCGCAGGGTCGGAGACGCCGGAGCCGAGCGTCTCCCTGGCGGGCTCGATGCGGTCGTGGTCGGAGTGGCGCTCCCCGCCATGCTCACGAGCGACGAGCGGCTCCTGCTCGACGCGCTGGGTCGATGCCCGGGCGTTGCGGTCGTCGTTGCCGCGCCCCGGCCCGAGCCGAGGGCCGATCACCTCGTGTCGGCGGCCGATCCCGACGAGGAGGTGCGCGCCGCGATACGTCTGGTCCTCGAGCGCGTCCACGGCGGGACCGACCTGGCGCGCCTGGCGATCCTCTACCCGACGGCCGACACCTACGCGTCGATCGTCACCGATCAGCTCGCCGCCGCTGGGCTCGTCTGGCACGGAGCCGCCCATCGATCGATCGCAGCATCGATGGCCGGGGGCACGCTGCTCGCAGCCCTGGCTCTGGTCGACGCCGACTTCCGCCGCGACGCCGTCCTCGAATGGATGAGCGCGGCGCCGATCCTCGACGACTCGGGTCGCACCGTTCCCGCGGCTCTGTGGGAGCGGGTGTCGCGGCGGGCCGGCGTGGTCGGCGGGCTCGACGGGTGGGCGTCGCCGCTGGCGCATTGGGCTGCCCGGCAGCGCCGCGAGCACGATCGGCTCCCGTCCGGCCACGACGACGCCGCGGACGACGACGCCGAAGGCGACGACGGCGAGCGCGAAGGGCAGCGACGACAGTTGCTCGACGATGCCCACGCGGCAGAGCGGTTGGCAGCGTTCATCGAGGGGCTGATCGCCGCCCTCGACCCCGGGACGGCGACCACATGGCCCGGCTTGAGCGATTGGGCCGTCGGGCTCCTGGAACGCTTCCTCGGCCCCCCGGCGCAGCGCGCAGCGTGGCCCGAGCGCGAGCTCGTGGCGTTCGACGCCGTCGTCGAGCGCCTCGGCGATCTCGCCGAGTTGGGAGCCCTGGCGGGCTTCGCCGATGGCGCCGTGGCGAGAACTCACACCGATCTCGCCGGCTTCCGCCGAGCCCTGGCCGACGAGTTGGGGAGGGTGGCGATCTCCGAAGGCCGTTTCGGGGTGGGCCTGTTCATGGGACCGCTCCAGAGCGCGATCGGCCTCGAGTTCGAGACGGCGATCGTGCTCGGGCTGGCCGAAGGTTCGCTCCCCACGGTCGAGCCCGACGACGCCACGCTCCCCAACCGGGAGCGGGTGGCCGTCGGGATGGCGCGCTGGGGCCCGGGTGTCGACGAGCAGCGCGACATGCTGGGCGCGCTGGCCGGCGCCACCCGTGAGATGGTCCTCGTCTCGCCCCGGGCCGACCCCAGACGGGGGAGGGTCCGGATGCCGTCCCGACTGGTGCTCGCGGCAGCGTCGGCGCACGCGGGTCGACGCCTGTCGAGTGACGACTGGCTCGGTGTCGGCGACGTCTCGTGGCTCACCGTCGTCCCGTCGTTCGAGGGTGGTCTGGCCCGTGCCGCCGAGCCGTCGTCGGCAACCGAGCGCCGGCTCCAGGTGCTGCTGTGGGCCTCGCGCAGCGGAACGCCCGTCGAGATGCACCCCCTCGTGATCGACGACGAGCGACTCCGCGCCGGCCTGGCGATCAGGCGCAGCCGGGGGCGGGGTCGTTTCGATCGTTTCGAGGGCGCGGTGGGTGCCCTCGGCGACTGGTCACCCGCGGCCGGCCGTCCGATATCGCCGACCTCGCTAGAGGAGTACGCCACGTGCCCGCGGCGCTACTTCTTCGACAAGCAGCTCCGTGTCGCGGCCCTCGACCGGCCCGAGCGCATCCTCGAGCTCAGCGCGCTCGACAAAGGCAGCCTGGTGCACGACGTGCTCGAGCGCTTCGTCAAGGCGGCGCCGGCGCCGGTGCGCCCCGGGGACGACTGGACGAGCGCCGACCGTCGCACCCTCAGGACGATCGCCGACGAGGTCTGCGCCGACTACGAGCGACGTGGCCTCACCGGCAAGGCGTTGCTGTGGGAGGTCACCCGCCGACGGCTCGTGCGCGACCTCGACGCGTTCCTCGCCGCGGATCGCCGTCTCCGTCAACGGCTCGGCGTGGTTCCCGACGCCGAGGGGGTCGAGGTCGCCTTCGGGCTCGACGGGGGCGATCCGGCGGTCGAGCTCGCAATGGCCGACGGGACGCCGATCCGTTTCCGGGGCCGGATCGACCGGATCGACCGTTCGCCCGACGGTCGACACCTCGTGGTGATCGACTACAAGACCGGCAGTGCCACGGCCTACGCCGGGCCCAAGGCCGCGATCTCCCGAGGAGCCCGTCTCCAGCTCCCCATCTACGCCCTGGCGGCCCGGCAACGCCATGGCGAGCTTCCGGTGACGGCCGTGTACTTCTTCGTCTCGCGGCGGGCCCAGTTCGCGCAGCGTCAGGTGACCGTCGACGACGAGGTCGTGGCCGAGCTGGGCCAAGCGGTCGCGACCATCGTCGACGGCATCACCCAGGGTCGCTTCCCGGCCCGGCCCGGCGCATCCGGCCGCGACGGCTCGCACGAGCACTGCCAATGGTGCGACTACGACATGGTGTGCAGCACCAGTCGCCTCGCCATCTGGGAACAGGTCCGAACCAGCCCCGAGCTCGATCCCTACGTCCGGCTCGTCGAGGGCCCCCCGCCCGCTCGACAGCTTCCGCTCGACGCCGAAGACACGATGGTCGCTCTGGCCCCGGGTTCGTCGCCGGTCGGCTCGGCGTCGGGCTCGGCGTCGGGCTCGGCGCCGGGGTTGGCGACCTGATGGCCCGGCGCGTCCCCGATTCGCAGCTGTCGATCTTCGACGTCGGCGATCACCCGGCGGTCACGGTCGCCGAGGTCGAAGCCCCCACCCTCTCCGGGACCGGCGACCCCGATCTGTGGGCTCGTCACCTGATCGCCACCGGGCTCGAAGAGACCCTGTTCGTGGAAGCGGGCGCCGGGGCGGGCAAGACGACGGCTCTGGTGTCGCGCATCGTGGCGCTCGTCGTCGAGGGTCGGGTGTCCGTGCGGACGATCGCCGCCATCACCTTCACCGAGAAGGCTGCCGCCGAGCTCCGCGACCGCGTGAGGACCACGCTCGAGCTCGAGACCGCAGCGGCCCTGGTTGCCAACGACCGAGAGCGGGCCGATCGGTGCCAGGCCGCGCTCGACGATCTCGACGAGGCTGCCCTGGCCACGTTGCACGGCTTCGCCCAGCGGATCCTCGCCGAGCACCCGCTCGTCGCCGGAATGCCGCCCCGGGTCGAGGTGCTCGACGAGATCGAGTCGGCCATGGCGTTCGACGAGGCCTTCGAGGCCTGGGTCGACGAGCTCCTCGAACGCTCCGTTCTCCGGTCGGTGCTCGTCCGGGCCTTCGCGCTCGGTCTGCGGATCGATCACCTTCGCGAGCTCGCCCGCCAGCTCAACGACTCGTGGGACCGGGTGCGGGTGCCACCGAGTGCGAGCGACGTCGATGCCGAGATGTCCGCCGCGTCCGCAGCCGCAGCCGCCGATGACGCCGGGGCGACCGCAGCGCTCGTGGAGGAGGGTCGTTGGTTCGTCAGCGAGCTGCGGGCCATCCAGGCGGAGCGTGCGCGCTGCACGAACGACGACGATCGGCTGGCTGTCCACATCGACGGTCTCGCGGCATACGTCGCCGCGTGGGAGGAGGTCGCAGCATCCGACCCCCCGGCGTCCGCGGCCCCGGCGTCCGAGACCGCGCTCGACATCATCGAGCTGCTCGCGGAGGAGCCGGCGCTGAAGTGTGGCAACGGGCACAAGGGTGCATGGCCCGACGTGGCTGCCGTCCGCCAGCGTCTCCGGGCGCTCCATGATCGCCGCTCGGAGGCCCGGCGCCAGGCCCTCGAGCGGGTGCTGGCCCGCCTGGTGCCCGAGCTCGAGACCTTCACGCTGGCCCAGGCCGATCGGCGACGTCGCGACGGCCGCCTCCTGTTCCACGATCTCCTCGTCCAGGCCGTCCGACTGGTCCGCAACCATCCCGAGGTCCGCTCCGCGCTGAGCAAGCGCTACACGCACCTGCTCGTCGACGAGTTCCAGGACACCGATCCGCTCCAGCTCGAGCTGGCCGTGCTCTTGGCGTCGAGTCCCGAGGCTCCCTCGTCGTCACCGAGCGCTGCGATCGCGGGGAGCCAACGCACCCCGGGAGGGCGACCCGGTTGGCGACAGGCTGCCGTCGATCCGGGTCGACTGTTCCTGGTGGGCGACGCCAAGCAGTCGATCTACCGCTTCCGCCGGGCCGACATCGGGCTCTTCCTGGCTGCAGGGCACGAGCTCGGCGCCCGACGACTCTCGCTCACTCGCAACTTCCGTTCGAGTGCAACCGTGGTGAACTGGGTCAACGCGGTCTTCGGTGAGCTGATCGGCGAGGGCGATCCGGGTCGTCAGCCCCGGTACGAACCCCTCGTCGTGGCTCGTGAGACCAGCGCCGCTTCCTCGGTGGTGTGTCTCGGTGGAGCCCACCCGTCCGACCTCTCGATCGGGGCCGTTCGTGAGCACGAGGCCGTCGAGCTCGCGGCGACGATCGCCGGGGCCGTGGCCGATGGGTGGATCGTCGAGAGCGGGCCCGAGCGCCCGGGTCGCCCGGCCCGCTTCGGAGACGTTGCCGTCCTGCTGCCCACCCGCACGGGCCTGCCGGTCGTCGAGCGGGCGCTCGAGACGGCGGCGATCCCCTTCAGGGTCGAGAGTCGGACGCTGGTCTGGTCGACGGACGATCTGCGGGAGCTGCTCGTCGTGCTCCGCAGCCTCGACGATCCCACTGACGAGGTGGCGGTTCTGGCTGCCCTGCGGACCCCGGCGCTGGGCTGCGGCGACGACGATCTCCTGGCCCACGTTCGAGCCGGGGGTGGGTTCGACTACCGAGCCGACGGAACCGTCGCCCCGGGCGGTCCCACGGGTCGTCCCGTCGATGACGCTCTGGCGGTCTTGCGGCGCCTGCACGAGCGCCGCTGGTGGATGGCCCTCGGCAGCCTCGTCGATCACACCATCAGCGAGCTTCGCCTGTACGAGCTGGCCCTCTCGCACCGCCGGCCCCGCGACCACTGGCGCCGGCTGCGCTTCGTCGCCGACGAGGCCCGGCGTTTCGCTGGAGCGGGCTCGACCACCAGCGCGGGCGCTGGCTCGTCATCGGGGGGCATGGCCGCGGGAGCGGTGCTCAGACGGTTCCTCGGATGGGCCGAACGCCAGGCTGACGAACGGGCGGCCGTCCACGAGTCGGTGCTGCCCGATGCCGACGACGACGCCGTTCGCATCCTCACGGTGCACGCGGCCAAGGGCCTCGAGTTCCCGATCGTCGTGCTCGCCGGCCTCAACGTGGCCAACGCGGCCAGCGGCCCAGCAACGAGGATCTTGTGGGACGACGACGGGTCGCCCGAGATCCGCATCAACGCGACCATCGGGATGACCGCCGGCTACGAGGCCCTGGCCCAGAGCGAGCAGGCCGTCGACGAGCACGAGCGGCTCCGGGTGCTCTACGTGGCCGCGACGCGCGCCCGCGACCATCTGGTGGTGAGCCTGCACCGGACGGCGTCTGACACGAGGTCGCACGCGTCGGTCCTCGCGGGGGTGCTCGGCCTCGATGCCCCGACGCCCGTCGGAGCCCCTGCCGCCCGCCGGGAGCAGCACCCACGGCCTGCTCCCGTGCCCGCGGTGCCTGCGGTTGACGGGTCTGCGGTTGACGGGGTCGATCCCCGGGAGGCGCTGGCGCGCTGGACCGAGCGTCGCGAGGCGGCGCTGTTCGCCGCGATGCGCCCCGTGACCATCGCGGCGACGAGCCTGCACGACGACGCCGACGGCCACGTCGGGTTCCGGGCGGCGTCGCCGATCGTGGCGGCACCGATGAAGGCGGCGCCGGCCGAGGCGACGGGGCGTCAACGGGCCGCCAGCGCCGTGGGGCGCGCCGTTCACGCAGTGCTGCACGAGCTCGATGCCGGAGCGTCGGGTGCGAGTGTCGTCGAGCTGGCGGCCGAGCACGCGGTGATCGAGGGGGTGCCCGACCGGGTGACCGACATCGAGCTCGCTGTGCGCACCGCATGGTCGTCGCCGACGGTGCAGCGCCTCATGGCCGGGCCCCGGGTGTGGAGGGAGGTGTTCGTGGCCGCGCTCGTCGGCGACACCGGGGTGGTCGTCGAGGGGTTCGTCGACCTGCTCGGCGACACGCTCGACGGTCTCGTCATCGTCGACTACAAGACCGACGCCATCGAGTCTCCCGTCGACCTCGAGCGTCGTCTCCCGGGCTACCGCCGGCAGGTCGCGGCCTACGCCCTCGCCGTCGAGCAGGCGACGGCCCGGTCGGTCACGGCGGCCGTCCTCGTGTTCTGTCGCGGCCCGGAAGCGATCGAGGTCGTGATCGCCGATCTCGATGACGCCATCGCCGATGTCGTCGCCGACGTGGGCGCGCGAGCCACGGCCGGTCGGCCCTGACGTCACTCCGTCACTCCGTCACTCCGTCACTCCGTCACTCCGTCACACCGTCGCTCCGTCACTCCGTCACAGGTGCGCACCCGCGGAAGTCGAGCCGCCCGGCAG
>VFJJ01000149.1 GCA_009886115.1 Actinomycetota bacterium | reverse complement strand
GGCCGGACGGCGAAACCAGATCTGCAAAACCCTCTACAGCGGTTCAATTCCGCTCGCCGCCTCAGGTAGCAGCGCAGGTCACACGGGGTGTCGGGCAACCGGCACCCCGTCTCGCGAGCCCGCTGGTCACGGATTGGAGCTCCGCTCCGACGTGGTCTCGCGGATCGGGGTCCCTGCGGTTGCCAGTGTCGACGCCTCGGTCGTCAACCGGCTCTACGGCGACCCGATGACCGATGGATCGCTCCGGCGCAGTGCCACCGGGCTTTCGGCCCGGAGAGTCCGCCAGGTTCACACGGCGGTGCACAAGGCCCTCGATGACGCCGTGCGGTGGGACCGGCTCCAGCGGAACCCCTGCCCACTGCTCACCGCCAGGCGCACGAGCACCACCGCCGGCACCAACGTCGGCGAAGGTGAGCCCACCTCGAAGCGAGCACGCGTCGTCCGCCCTCGAACCGGGCACCGGCGCCGAGCTCGTCCTGCACCGCGCCCGGCAGCTCGAGCAGCGCCTGGCACTCGGCCCGACACCGCGTACTGACTCCATCCTCGCTTCCAAGGGTAGGAGCCTCCACGGATCCCAGGCCGATGCAGCTTGAACCAGCGCGCCCGAGAGCGTGTCGACGCGCGGCTCGATGGTCAGCTTGGTGTCAGGCGGTTGACACGCAGTCGTCACCGTGACCACACGGTGCGTTGACCGGGGACTCGTACGTTCCTCCCGTGCACAGCCCCCGAACACCGATCCTCGAGGCCCGTGGTGTCACCATGCGCTTCGGGGCGCTCGTCGCCAACGACGCCGTCGATCTCGAGCTCTACGCCGGTGAGATCCACGCCGTGCTCGGCGAGAACGGGGCCGGAAAGAGCACCCTGATGAAGGCCCTGTACGGGGTGAACCACCCCCAGGAGGGCACCGTCCTCGTCGACGGGTCACCGGTCGAGATCGGTTCGCCGGCCGACTCCCGTGAACTGGGCATCGGCATGGTGTTCCAGGACCTGCGGCTCGTCCCGGCCTTCACCGTTCTCGAGAACATCGAGCTGTCGGCCGGTCGGGGACGCTTCCGACGGCGCGAAGCCCGGGAGCGGGTCGTCGCTGCGGCCGAGCGGTTCGGGCTCGCCGTCGAGCCCGACCGTCTCGTACGCGACCTGTCGCTGTCGCAGCGCCAACTCGTCGAGATCCTGCGGGTGCTCGTGGCCGACGCTCGTGTCGTGATCCTCGACGAGCCGACCAGCGCACTGGCACCCCAGGAGGTCGACGCGCTGTTGCAGGTCGTCGCTCGACTGCGCGACCTCGGTCTCGCCGTCGCGCTCATCACCCACAAGCTGCGCGAGACCCGGGCCGTGGCCAACCGGGTCACCGTGCTGCGGGGCGGCCGGGTCGTCGTTGCCGGCGCCGACCCCGACGACCTGAGCGACGATCAACTCATCGAGCACATGGTCGGGCGGTCGGTACCGACCCTCGCCACCGAACGTCCGCCAGTGGGACATCGCCCGGCGCTCGTCGTGAACAACGTGTCGGTCGACGCCGCCGACGGTCGTCCTGCGGTGCGCAACGTCACGTTCGAGGTCCGCGAAGGCGAGATCGTCGGTGTCGCCGGCGTGTCGGGCAACGGGCAGCGGGAGTTGCTCGAGGCCGTGCTCGGGTTGAGAACCCTGCGGGAAGGGACGGTGCACATCGCTGACGAGCCGATCGAGCGCCCTGATCCGCGGCGGGCCCTCGCTGCGGGCGCGGTGTCGGTGCCCGAGGATCCGATCTCGGACTCCGTTGTGCCGGGGCTGAGCGTCCTGCAGCACCTCGTCCTCGATGGACGCCCACTCCCGAGACGCGGTCTGGGCGTCGACTGGAACATCGCCCGTCGCCGGTTCGACGATCATCCGATCGCCGCCCGGTTGAACCTCGCGTTGCTCGATCGGCGGGTTTCGTCGCTCTCGGGCGGCAACGTGCAGCGGGTGGTGCTCACCCGGGCCTTTGCCGCCGAGGGCACCAAGGTCGTGGTCGCGGCCTACGCCAGCCGAGGTCTCGACGTGGCGTCGGTCCAGGCGACGCAGACGCTGCTGCTCGAGAGCCGCTCCCGTGGTGTGGCCGTGCTGATGGTCTCTGAGGATCTCGACGAGCTGCTCGCCGTGGCCGACCGGATCGTCGTGCTCCACGGCGGGAAGGTTGTCGGGATCGTCGATGCCGGCGGCGCCGACCGCCAGCACGTGGGACGGTTGATGATCGACGGAGCCGCGGCATGAGCGTGGAGACTTCGGTCCACCCGTTCGACGACGAGCCGATCGACGAGCCCGTCGACGAGTCATCGCAGGGCCTGACGACGGGCGCAGCGGGCCTCACCCCCGGTGACGGCACGTCCGTCACGTCGCTCGCATCGGGCGGTGCTGGTTGGGGGCACGCGTCCGCCGTGCTCAGATGGACGTTCGCCCTCTCGGCTGCGGTCGTGCTCTACGGCGCGTTTCTCGCGACCAAGGGCGCCGATCCCGTGACCGCGCTCGAAGCCATGTGGGAGTCGGCTTTCGGGAGCACCAACAACCTCGGCGAGACGCTTGTCCGCGCGGCGCCGATTCTCCTCGCCAGCCTGGCTGTCGTGGTGCCGGCCCGGGCCGGGCTGTTCAACATCGGCGGCGAAGGCCAACTCCTGATGGGAGCGATCGGGGCCCACGGCATGGCGATGGCGCTCGATGGCGCCCTTCCCCGTCCGGCGGCCCTCGTTCTCGCCGGGCTCGGCGGAGCCGCGCTGGGTGCGGCCTGGGCGGCGATACCCGTGCTGCTCAAGCTCTTCACGGCCACGAGCGAGGCCATCACCTCGCTGTTGTTGAACTACATCGCTGCGCTCGTGCTCACCTGGTTGGTGTTCGAGCCGTGGAAGGACCCGGCGAGCCTGGGCCAGGCCTACTCGCGCGAGCTCGACACCACGACGAGGCTGCCCGTCATCTGGGGTGAGCGGGTTCATCTCGGGATCGTCGTCGCACTCATCGCCGCCGTGTTCGTGTGGCTGGCGCTGCGCTCGACCTCCTGGGGCTTTCGCCTGCAAGTGCTCGGCGGCAATGAGGAAGCGGCGCGGCGGGCCGGGTTTCCCGTGGCCCGGCTCACGATCGGGGCCATGCTCGTCGGCGGGGCCCTGGCGGGGCTGGGCGGGTTCGTCGAGCTCGCCGGAGTCGAGGGCCGGTTGCGACCGGAGATCCTCGGGGGATACGGGTATGTCGCATTCCTCGGTTCGTGGCTGGCCCGGCACGACCCGCTCAAGGCGGTGGTGGCCTCGGTGATGCTCGGGGCGATCGTGGTCGGCGGCTTCGGGCTCAAGATCGCGACCGGCCTCTCGGGCGGGGCCGTCGACGTGCTCATGGCCTTGGTACTCCTGGCGATTCTCGGTTTCGCCCAACCACGGGGAGCGCGCTGATGCTGATCGAGTCGGTACTGGCGGGAGCCGTCAGGGGCGGCACGTCGATGCTCTACCCGGTGTTGGGCGAGACGATCGCCGAGCGATCGGGCGTGATCAACCTCGGAACCGAGGGCTGCATGCTCGCCGGAGCCCTGGCGGCCTACGTCGTGGGCATCGAGACCGGCAGCGTCTGGCTCGGCGCGCTCGCCGGCGCCGCGGCCGGCGCGGCCCTCGCGCTGGTGCACGCGTTCATGGTGCTCTCGCGCGGGTCGAACCAGATCGCCACGGGCCTGGTCATCACCTTCCTCGGACTGGGGACGACGGCGCTGTTCGGCCAGAGCTATGTCGGTCAAGGGGTCAACGCGTTCGCCGCGGTTCCCGTCCCCGGGCTGTCGGAGGTCCCGTTCATCGGACGGGTGTTGTTCGACCACGATCCCTTGACGTATCTGTCGCTCGTCGCTGCCGTGGTCACCTGGTTCGTGGTGTTCCGCACCCGAACGGGCATGAAGCTCAGGGCAGCGGGAGAACGTCCCGAAGTCCTCGAGGCCTTCGGCCTGTCGCCGGTCCGCATCAGGTACGTGGCCGTCGTCGTGGGCGGGTCGCTGGCCGGGCTCGGCGGTGGCCAGCTCTCGACGGCATTCACCAGGAACTGGTCGGAGAACATGACGGTCGGTCGCGGTTTCGTGGCCGTGGCCCTGGTGATCTTCGCCGCCTGGAACCCGCTCAAGGCCATCGGCGGCGCGTACCTGTTCTCGGGAGCCATCGCCCTCCAGCTCGAGCTCCAGGCCCGGGGATCGGAAATCTCGAAGTACCTGCTGCAGGCGATGCCGTACGTGACCGTCATCGTCGTGCTGGCGGTGATGAGTCGCCGCCAGCTCCAGCGGAGCCCCGAATCCCTGGCCCGGGTTCTCGGCTGAGCCATCGCCGGCACCCATCGCCGGCACCCATCACCGCGCCGCGGTGCAGCCACGAGGCCGCCACCGTCGCTCTGGCGCCGGGCCCTTTCGCAGTGACCACAACCACCTATGGAGGACCACGAATGAGAAGTAGACGCACCGGCACACTGGCGGCCATCCTCGCCCTCGGGATCCTCGTCGCGGCATGCGGCGACGACGACGACAGCGGCGCAACGGCCTCGCCCGAGACGTCCGCTCCGACCGACGACACCACAGCGGAAGCCCCGGCCGAGGGTGCCGCGCCGGCGGAGGGGAGCCTCACGATCGGCTTCATCTACGTCGGCCCGAAGGACGACTTCGGGTACAACCAGGCCGCGTTCCAGGGCAGCGAGGCTGTGCAGGCCGCGTTCCCCGCCGTCACGATCATGCAGGCCGAGAACGTCCCGGAGACGGCCGAGGCCGAGGCGGTCATGCAGAAGATGATCGACGATGGCGCAACCCTGATCTTCGCCACCAGCTACGGGCATCTCGAGTTCGCCCGCAACCTGGCCGCCGACAACCCCGACGTGGTGTTCGTGCACCAGGGAGGTCTCGAAGGCGAGGCCAAGCTCGACAACCTGGGCACGTACTTCGGGACGGTCTACGAGCCTGTTTACACGGCTGGCATCGCGGCGGGCGCCGCCACCGAGTCGGGCACGCTCGGCTACGTCTACGCCTTCCCGATCCCCCAGACGCTGGCCAACATCAACGCCTTCACCCTGGGCGCGGAGTCCGTCAACCCCGATGTCGAGGTGATCACGCTGGCGACGGGAAGCTGGTGCGACCCCGGCCTGCAGGCGCAAGCTGCGCAGAGCCTCCTCGACCAGGGCGCCGACGTGCTGACCCAGCACCAGGACTGCACCAAGACGATCATCGAGGCGACCGAGGCCGCTGGCGCATTCACCGTCGGCTACCACGCCGATGCCTCGTCGCTCGCCCCGACCGGGTGGCTCACGGGCTCGGAGTGGAACTGGGGACCGCTCTACATCGACATCGTGCAGACGGTGATCGACGGCGGGTTCGTCGCCAGTGCCTTCAACGGCGACTACCGGGTGGGGCTCCAGACCGGTGACAACCCGTTCGTGCAGTCGGCGTTCGGATCGTCCGTCGACGCTGACACGGTGGCCCTCATCGACGCGGCGAGGGAGCGGTTCGTGACCGGTGGCTCTCCGTTCAGCGGGCCGGTCCTGGCCCAGGACGGCTCCATCGTCTTCGCCGAAGGTGAGCAGCCCTCCTACGAGGACATCGAGACCATGGACTTCTTCGTGGAGGGAGTGATCGGCGCAATCGGCTGACGATGCACGTTCGGCGGGGGAGCCGCGTTGCTCCCCCGCCGGTGCGGGCCGGTCCACCGGAGGCTGAACGACCATGAGCGCACTCGCTGTCCCGCTCGGTGAAGGCCCGCCGCTCCTGCTGGTCCACGGCGTGGGCCCGGGGCCGGAGACCTTCGTCGACGTTGCCCGGATCCTGGCGTCGTCGTACCGGGTCCTGATCGTTTCCCGGCCCGGCTACGGGTCGGAGGCGCCGTCGCCGTCGCCGCCGGATGGGCTGTGCGGGCAGCTCGCCGGTATCTGGGCTCAGGCGGCGTCGCTCGGAGCCGGACCGTACCGGTGGGTGGGAGTCAGCGGTGGAGCAACGCTCGGCATCGTGGCAGCGATCACCCAGCCCGAGCGGGTCGCCTGTCTCGTCGCCCACGAACCACTCTTCGGGCCGCTCGCTTCGGAGCTGCACGATCTGATCGTCGCCCGTGCGGTTCGCCTGTCGAGCGACGCGACTCCCGATGCGGCGCTCGGGTTCGTGAAGGACCTCGTCGGCGAGAGCTGGGACGGGCTCCCGGCGGCGACGGTCGAGAGCGTACGAGCCCGCCACCGCGTCATCGTCGAAGAGGTGCCGGGCTTCGTCAGCTTTGCTCCGACGACGGCCGAGCTGGCTGCACTCCCCATGCCGGTGACGGTGTCGGTGGGGGAGCGGTCGGGGCGAGCCCGGCACGACGCCGTGGCCACGGGGGCCTCGCTCATCGGGGCAGACGTCTTCGTGGTTCCCGGGGCGGGTCATCTGCCCCAGGTCGACGATCCGCACGGGTTCGCCGAGCTCGTGCGCGCAACGCTTGAATCGCTCCCCGATCGGAGTTGGCCGTGACATCGCTGATGACCACGCGCGCCATCATCGACCGTGTCGTCGGCACGGTTCCCGGGACCACCCCGTATCCGTGGCCGTACGACGGCGACCTCTCGCCAGGCCGCTGGGCCCTGGTGATCGCGGGCTGGTCGGCCGAATGGTGGCGCCGATCGCACGCCCCGGGAATCGCCGCCCGTGTCGTCCAGGCGCTTGCCGCGATCGCCCCTCTGACCGTCGTGATCGACCATCCGACGCCATCGACCCTGCCTCGACTCGCAGCTCACCGGGGCACCCTGGCGCACGGCGGCTCCTCGACCCACGACGGCTCCTCGACCCACGGCGGCTCCGGGGGTCCCCCCGTGGTTCCCGACGCCGTGGCCGTTACCTGTGCCGGTGTCGACGGGTTCATGGGCAGCGCGCTCGACGGCGTGCTGCGGGCAGCCGGACGTGATCATCTGCTCATCGGAGGCTGCGGCCTCGAAGGCCCGGTCCATTCGACGCTTCGGAGCGCCAACGACCGGGGCTACGAATGCCTGCTCGTCGTCGACGCCTGCGCGGCTCTCGATCAGGCGAACGTCGACCCTGCGGTCTCGATGGTGAACATGTCGGGCGGCATCTTCGGGGCCGTCGGTCTGTCGGCCGACGTCGTCGCCGCCCTGGCGGTCCCGGAACATCCGCCGACCCGATCCTCGATCGCTCAAACCCCAAGGAGACAACGATGACCACCTTCTCGGCGGTCGATGCCGACCCGTACCCGTGGCCCTACGAGGGTGCGATCGATCCGTCACGAACCGCGCTCGTCTGCATCGACTGGCAGACCGACTTCTGCGGCCCGGGTGGCTACGTCGACTCCATGGGCTACGACCTCCAGCTCACCCGGGCGGGGCTGGAGCCCACGGCCCGGGTTCTGGCCGCGGTGCGCAGCATCGGGATGACCGTCGTCCACACCCGAGAGGGCCATCAGCCCGACCTGAGCGACCTCCCGGCCAACAAGCTCTGGCGGTCGCGACGCATCGGCGCGGGCATCGGCGACGCAGGTCCGTGCGGGCGCATCCTGGTCCGGGGAGAGCCCGGATGGGAGATCGTGCCCGAGGTGGCTCCGCTGCCGGGTGAGCCCGTCATCGACAAGCCGGGCAAGGGCGCGTTCTACGCGACCTCGCTCGACCTCGTGCTGCGCAATCGCGGGATCACCCACCTGGTGTTCACCGGGATCACCACCGATGTGTGCGTCCACACCACGATGCGCGAGGCCAACGACCGAGGCTACGAGTGCCTGTTGCTGTCCGACTGCACGGGCGCGACCGACCACGGTAACTACCTCGCGGCCCTCAAGATGGTCACCATGCAGGGCGGGGTCTTCGGCGCGGTAGCCCCCTCGGAGGCGCTGCTGCAAGCCTTGAAGTCGTGACGACGCCTCAAGCAGCCTCGACCATCGCCGCGCTGCGCCAAGCCCTCACCGAAGGATCGCTGCACCCGGGTGACGTCGCCCGTGAGGTGCTCGCGGCGATAGCGGCTCACGACGACCCAGCCGTGTGGATCGGCGCGATCGACGGGGCGGCCGTCGAGCGCGCCGCCGGTCTTCTCGACAGTCGGGGTCTCGAGATCGACCGCCTCCCGCTGTACGGGATTCCCTTCGCTGTCAAGGACAACATCGACATCGCCGGCCAGGTGACGACGGCCGGGTGCCCTGCGTTCGCCTCGGTGGCCGCCGCATCGGCGCAGGTGGTCGAGAGGCTGCTCGAAGCGGGCGCCGTCGTCGTGGGAAAGACGAACCTCGACCAGTTCGCCACGGGGCTGGTCGGGACGCGAACTCCCTACGGCGTGCCGAGGAACCCGTTCGACCCGTCGCTCGTCCCGGGTGGGTCGAGCTCGGGCTCGGCCGTTGCCGTGGCGGCCGGTCTCGTGCCGTTCGCGCTCGGAACCGACACGGCCGGGTCGGGTCGTATCCCGGCGGCCATCATGAACGTGGTCGGCTTCAAGCCCACTCCGGGCCTCGTCAGCACCCGGGGTGTCGTCCCGGCGTGTCGTTCCCTCGACTGCATCTCGGTGTTCGCACTGACCGCCGACGACGCCGTTGCGGTCTTCGAGGCGATCGCGGGCCTCGATCTGTCCGATCCCTATGCCCGGCCGCAGGGAGCCCGGCATCTGATCGAGCCGCGGGAGCCCACCGATCTGGTGCTCGGTGTTCCTGATGCAGCAACCCTTGCTGCGCATGTCGATGCGGCGTACCGGGAGGCGTTCGCCCGCCAGGTGGACGAGCTCCGCGAGCTCGGCGCTCGGGTGAACGTGGTCGACATGGCGCCGTTCCTGGCTGTCGGCGACCTGATGTACGACGGGCCCTGGGTGGCGGAACGACTCGCCGCCGTGGGCGACTTCATCGAAGGCCATCCCGACGATGTGCTCGCCGTGACCCGGGCGATCATCCTCGGAGCTCGACGGTTCAGCGCAGATGACGCGTTCAGGGCCGAGTACCACCGACGTGAGCTGGCGATCGCCACTGCTGGTGTGTGGGACGAGGTCGACGTGCTGTGCGTGCCCTCGGTGCCCGGCGTGCCCTCGCTCGACGACGTCGTGGCCGATCCCGTGGGGGTCAACGCTCGCTTGGGCCGTTTCTCGACGTTCGTGAACCTGCTCGACCTGTGCGCCGTCGCGACCCCGGGAGGCTTCACAAGCCACGGTGGGGCAGGCCGACTTCCCGCCGGGTTCACCCTCATCGGACCGGCGTGCACCGACCGGCTGCTCCTCGCGCTCGCTGGTCAGTACCAGGAGACCCACGGGTCCGACCGTGCGTTGGGTGCGCTGCAGCGCGGTCGCCCGCGGGACCGACCGCGTCGCTCGTCGACCGTCGAGCATCGCAGCGACGCGACCACGATCCCGCTCGTCGTCGTGGGCGCGCACCTCACCGGACAGCCGTTGAACCATCAGCTCACCGGGATCGGGGCCAGCCTGGCCGCGACGACCACGACCGCTCCCGTCTATCGCCTGTACGCGATCGCCGAGACCACACCGCCGAAGCCCGGCCTCGTGCGGGTTGGCGATGGTGATGGCGGGGCCAGCATCGAAGTCGAGGTGTGGGACGTTCCCGCAGCCCGTCTGGGTTCGTTCGTCGCCGCGGTCGCTCCGCCGCTCGCCATCGGGGCCGTGTGCCTCAGCGATGGGCGTTGGGTGAGCGGGTTCGTGTGCGAGCCCACCGCCCTTGACGGCGCGACCGACATCACCACCTTCGGGGGCTGGAGGGCCTGGATCGCATCGAGGTGAAGCGAGCGGGCTCCGTGGTGATCGATCAGTCGTCGCCCCGGCCCTGGTTCCCCTTGTCTCCATTGCCTTCCTTGTCGTCGTCGGCGGGCGTGGTGGGAGGGGCCATGGTGGCGCTCTCGGCGAGCGTCGGGATCGTCGTCGACGGCGAGGCGTCGGGAACGGTCACCGGGATCGCAGGTCGCGTCGTTGCCGGCGTCACTGTGGCTGAGGAGGCCACGACCCGATCGATGCGGGTCTCCACCATGGAGATCTGGGCTCGAATGGCGTCGGCGTGCTCCTCGCTGAGCCGACCCTCGTCGTCGAGATCGACGGTCGCGACCCGGAGCTCGCCGAGCTCGGCCAGCGCCTGTTCGAGGTTCCCGTCCTCGACGCGTTGACGGACGAGCTCGACCCGATCGGCGAGAACGTCCATGGAGTCGAGCGCCGTCGCGGTCGCGGTCGCGGTTCCGGTCCCGGTTCCGGTTCCGGTTCCGGTTCCGGTTCCGGTTCCGGT
>VFJJ01000136.1 GCA_009886115.1 Actinomycetota bacterium | reverse complement strand
GAGCCGGTCCGTAGACTCGGCGGCGTCATGGGCGGCGATGCCCGGCGCCCGGCCCCGGAGGACCGTTCTGGAACTGCTCGGCCTCATCGCCGCTCCTGCGGCCTTCGTCGGCGCCTCACGTGCCCTCAAGCTCCACCGCCAAGGCCGGCGCCTGCCGGAGCTTCCTCGGGGCAGCTTGTGGATCGTGGCGCTGGCCGGTGGTGTGGCGGGGCTGGCGCCGAGGGGCGAGCCGACCGGGCGCATTCTGGTCGACGTGCTGTGGACGGCCGGCGCTCCCGCGGCCCTCGCCGTGTTGGCTGCCGGCGCTCGCCGGTGGGCGCTCATCACCACCGCCGTGCTCACCGTGGCCATCGTGGCGATCGGGGCCAATCCCACATGGGCGGGCGCTGTGGGCGGCGGGGTCGCGCTCGGCGTCGCCATTGCGCTGGCTCGACGGCCCGCCGAGGCGCCCGTCCTCCGGGCTGTGGTGGGCGTCGCTCTGGCCGTCGCTCTCACCCACCTCACCTGGCCTCGGGTCACCGGCACCTCGACGGCGGTGGCGACGATCGTGGCCATCCCCGTGATCGCCTCGGGCGTGGCTGCCATCGGCCGGCCGTGGCGGGCCCGCATCGCCTGGGCGGGGGTGGCGGCCACGCTGGGGCTCGGCCTGGCGGTCTCGGGAGCCGCCTACGCAGCGTTCCAGGCCCGGACCGGGCTCGAGGACGGGCGTGACGCCGCCAACGCCGCGGTCGACGCCGTCTCGGCGGGCGACGAGCAGCTCGCAGCCGAGCGCTTCGAACAGGCCAGTCGGGACTTCGACGACGCCGCCCGGTACCTAGACGCCTGGTGGGCTCGGCCGGCCGGCGCGGTGCCGGTCGTGGCGCCCAACCTCGACGCCGTGCGCACCGTCAACCGTCAGCTCGTGCGCCTGGCACGTGACGGCGCGGCCGTGGCCCGGGCCGTCGACCCCTCGTCGATCTCGCTGCGATCGGGACGGGTCGACCTCGCAGCCCTGTCGGCCGTCGAGGAGCCACTCGCCACGGCAGCCGCGAGCATCGCCGACGCACTCGTCGCCTTGCGCGGCCTCGACTCGCCGTGGATCGTGCCCCCGCTCGCCGACGAGCTCGCCGAGGCCGTAGACGATCTCGACGAGGCCCGGGTCGATGCCGCGGACGCCGTCTCGGCCGCGCAGACCGTCCCCGGGATGCTCGGCGCCGACGGCGACCGCAGCTACTTCATCGCGCTCGTCACCCCGTCGGAGATGCGCGCCACCGTGGGGATCATCGGCGGTTACGCCATCCTCGACGCGGCCGACGGCCGCCTCCGGCTCGTGCGCGCCGGCACCAACGCCGAGCTCAACGCCGGAACCGTCGGGACGCCCGGGACGCCCGTCGGGACGCCCGGGACGCCCGGGACCGGCGATGGCGAAGCTCCCGCCGGCGCGGGCCCGCCCCGAACCCTCGAGGAGCCCGAGGAGTACCTCGCCCGCTACGGCACGTTCTCGCCCGAGACCTTGTGGCAGAACGTCACGGCGTCGCCCGACTTCCCCACGGTGGCCGGGGTGATCGCCGACCTGTATCCCCAGAGCGGCGGCGACCCGATCGACGGGGTGATCGCCATCGACCCCATCGGGCTGTCGCAGCTCCTGCGCATCACCGGGCCCGTGACCGTGGCCGACTGGGACGTGCCGATCACCGCCGACAATGCCCCATCGGTGCTGCTCTTCGACCAGTACGTGCGCTTCGCCGACCAGGCCGACCGCAAGGGCTTCCTCGGACAGGTGCTGGCGGGCGTGTGGCAGAAGCTCCTGGTCACCGACGTGGCCCCCGAGGACTTCTTCCGCATCCTCAAGGACTCGGTCCGAGCCAAGCACCTGATGATGACCACGTTCGAGCCCGACGAGGCCGCGTTGTTCCGACGCATACGCGCCGACGGTGCGGTGCCGGCGCGCAACGGCGACACGCTGGGGGTCTACGGCTTCAACGACGCGGGCAACAAGATCGACTGGTTCCTCAGCCGATCGATCACCTACGAGCTCACGTTCGACCCCACCACCGGCGACGCTGTCGGGCGCATCACCGTTGCGCTCACCAACCAGGCGCCGGCGACCGGGCTGCCCGAGTACATCATCGGCGAGCTCGAGCGAGATCCGAGCACCTGGGGCACGAACATCGTGTGGCTCTCGGTGTACACCGAGCTCCCCGTCGTCTCGACGTCGATCACCGATCCGGTCACGGGGACGGCCGGCGTGTGGGAGATCACCGAGGAGGTCGAGCTCGACCGTCTCGTGGCGAGCGGCTTCCTGTCGATACCACCGGGCCAGACGGTGACCGTCACCCTCGACATCGAGGGGGCACTGCCCACGGGGGCGTATCACCTCGACGTGCTCGGCCAGGCCACGATCACACCCGACCGGCTGCAGGTGAACGTCGTGATCCCGCCTCCGCAGGTGGCGGGCTCGCCGTCGGGCGGCCTCATCGTTGCCACGTCTGGGAGCACAGCGTTGTACGACGGCGATGTACGTGGCGATCTCTCCCTCGGTTTCGAGCCGACAGCGGGCGGGGAAAACGGCCAAGAGAGCTGGTGGGAGACACTGCGCAGCGGCGACTGACGGCATCCGGTCGACAGCGGCGGCGGCCCGACCGGCACCGAGCGCTGACGCCGGCACTCACGCTGGCGCCGAGTGCTCACGCGGCGCCACAGGCCGAGCGCGGCTCAGCGTCTCAGGGGCTCAGGGGCTCAGGGGCTCAGGATCGCAGGACCGCGATGTCGAGCGTGTCGGCGATGGAGTCGAGCAGCTCCAACCCGGCCGGCAGCGCGAAGGGCTGGGCGGGCCCGACCGGCACCAGCTCGCCGGCCGCCACTCCCCCGCTGCGGCCCTGGACCCGTCCGACGAGCATCATCGCTTGGCGGGCCGGGTCCTGCCGCGAGCTCCACACCAGGCCGTCGGTCTGATGGCAGGCGCGCAACAGTGCTGCAGCCCAACGCCGGGTCTGGCCGTGGCTCGCCCGCCCGCCGTCGATGAGTTGGATCCGATCGAGGCCGAGAGCCGCGAGACCGTCGTCGCGGAGGTCGACGAGCACGAGATCACGCGTAGGAGCGATGCGCGTCCACTGCCACGACAGGAACTTGGCCAGCAGGACCTGGCGAGGCCGACGTGCTCCGGTCGGCGCGTCGACGGTGTGGAAGATCGTCTCCGACGCCGCCGCTCTCTCGTCCTTCCCGCCGTAGAGGACGGGGACGATCGGGCCCTCGGCACCCACGCCGCCACCGCCACCGCCACCCAGCCGGAGCGGCGAGAACCGGCGGTCGACATCGGAACGGGCGTCGAGCTGCACCGACCCGAACGCATGACTGTGGGCGCGGGCGATCTCGGTCCCTGCAGGCCACACCGACCGCACCGCCCGAGCTCGCAGCACGCTCCCCGACCCCGGATCGGGTATCAACCCGGCCCGACCTCCGCTCACACCGAGACGTGGGGAGGCTCGAGTGCCGTGGCCCCGGCCGTATCGTCCCAGTCGCGGCGCTCGGCTCGGGCCGCGTCGATGACGGCGTCGGGATCGGCGTCGAGCACATCGACCGGCCGGTGCCCGTCGAGCACGTCTGCCGGGGTCGTGAACCAGAACGCGAGCTGCCAGCCGGCCTCCACGAGCGCAGGCGGCAGCTCGGCGAGGATCGACCGGATGGCCGGCTTCGGGCGCCCGGTGCCGATGTCGAACTCGAAGCTGGGAAACAACGCCCGTTGCTGGTGCTCGACGGCGAAGATCGCACCCTGCTCTCGCCATCGGTGCGCTGTGGCCCGACGGTTGCCGGCGGCAGAACCGGCCAGCTCGGCCACCTGCTCGGCCGTGAGCGGAGCCCACGCGTCGAGGAACTCCACGCGGGCCCGGGCGTTGCGGAGCGCCTGCGCGACGAACCCTGGGCCGGGCACGTATGACGGCGACAGGGTCTCGACCAGGCTGGCGAAGCGCTCGCTTCCGGCCACCGGCTCCAGGCGCACTCCGGGAACGCCCGCCAGAGCTGCCCGGACGACACCGATCGCGCGGGCCTCGCCGCTGGGACCGGCGGGTGCGATGCCGGCCCCGGCGCCCGTGCGGCTCTCGTCGGCGTCCTCGTGGAACACGACCACACCAAGAACGCTGACCATGGACCGATGATGCCATGACGGAGATGACGCGTCAAGGATGTTGTTCTGCCCGTCACTATCGGCGCCGTGCGTGGTCTCGCGGACGTCCGCCCGTCGGTTCGTCCCTGCTCGCGCATCCATCGGAGCGACCATCCATGGTCGTTCGGATGCCCCGGAGACGTAACCACCTCCCCCAAGGGAGGGGTCTGCTTCGGTCGAGCCTGGGCTTGAGCTCAGGTGACGACGATGGTCGTGGTGGTCGAGCTCGACGAATCCGCCTGGGCCCTCGGGTCGGCGCAGAACGCCTCGGGGGTCTCGCCGTCACGGGCCGCGGCGATGAGGAGATCGGACTCGAGGATGGCCCGCTTCTCGGGGGTCAGATCGGTGCGCTTGAGCTCGGTGCAGATCTTGCGCCGGGCGAAGCCGCCGTAGTCGCCCTGGGTCTGAGGCCCGGTGGTCTGGGGACCGCTCACCTGCGAACCGGTCGCGCTCGTGGTCTGCGACAACGAGCGCCCCTCCTCGTCCTCGTCCTTATCGCGGTCGTCGTGCTTGGTCGTGGGCGTCGAGGCGCTGCCCCCGGCCTCCATCGGCTTCGTGGTCGAGGTGGTGGCCGCGGTGGTCGACGTCGCCACCGTCGTCGCAGTCGTCGCAGTCGTCGCCGTCGCGGCCGTGGTGGCCGACGTGGCCGTGGTCGCCGCCGTGGTCGAGGTCGACTCCTCCGACTCCTGCGACACCTCGGAATCGCCTTCGCCGTCGCCGTCGACGACCAGCTCGAGCTCGGCATCGGGATCGGGCAACGACACACCCACGTGCGAGAACGCGCTCGACATCACGCCCTGCACCGGATCGGGCAGCGTGCCCGCAGCTGCTGCGACGGTCGACAGGGCGATGACCCCGACCGTGGACGCGATGGCGATCTTTCCGACGATCAACGACTTCAGCATGGACATCCTCCGTGACGGTGACTGGAACACAGGCTCGTGTCGCACCTGGTCGGCGGCCTCGGCCCCACCGTCCCCAACGGCGGCCCCGACCCCGGCGAGGTCTCGCTCATCCGGGCCGACGCCGTGGGCGATGGCCGCGGTGATCGAGTCGACGATCGAACGCTCGTCGCGCAGCTCGTCGAAGGTCGCCGGCCCCACGGCACTGCGCAGCAGCTCGGCCACCAGGGCCAGCTCCGGCGGAGCGTCGTCGGGATGGATCGCGCCCGACAACAACCGGTCGACGGTGTTCTCATCGGGCGGGAATCGGTGCAACACATGCCCTTCATCGTCGGCGGCATCCATCGCGTTACAACCTTCTCGACGTGGCGCCGGCGACCTCGGGGGCCAAGCGCTCGGCGAGGCGCTCGAGCGCCCGGTGTTGGGTGACCCTGACCCACCCCTTCGCCCGACCCATCACCTCGGCCACCTCGGCCACCTCGGCCACCTCGAGGCCGGCGATCACCCGCAGCATCACGACCTCGGCCTGGTCGTCGGTGAGCCAGCGGGTCAACAGGTCGACCGACTCCTGGGCCGAGAGCCGGGTGACCACCGTGTCGGCAGGATCGGAGCCACGGGCGCCAGCGCCGCCAACGAACGGACCCTCCGGCCGCGAGCCCTCGAGCAACGAGATCGTCGCCGGATCGTGCGGTGTCGACGGGCGCCGCCCGGTTCGACGCCGATGGTCGACCAGACGCCGTCTGGCGATCGTGAACAACCAGGCCCGCAGACCGCTCTCGTCGCCCGTGAAGCCGGCGAGCTTGGGTGCGGCGGCCAGCCAGACCTCCGATGCCAGATCCTCGGCCACCGACGGGGCGCGGGCCCGCAGGTATCGCACGAGCAAGGGGTTCACGTCGCGGTAGATGACAGCGACCGCCCAGTCGGCCCCGGTCTGAGCCGCCGCCAACACCTCGGGGAACTCGGCTCCGAGCGCCACGGTCAGCACTCCTCGCGAGACATGGTCACGAAGCGAAGGTACGTGGGGCCAACCCTCGCGGGTGCTGCGCTGTCCCTAAATCTTCGCAATGTCGACGCGCCTCGATACCCTGGGGGGAAACACCCCGCCAGCTGCCGTGAACGGCGCCGCGACCCTGGGAGGATCAGGGGGACATCGGGCGCGAATGGGATTGTCGTGCCGTTCGGAGCACACCCGCCCTGCGAAGGGCTGGACGAGCCTGCGATCATGGTGATCGACCTCCCGAAGCTGGAGACGGGACGGCGTCTGCCGACGTGCTCCCGAGCGAACCCCCGAGGCTCGACGTGACCCTGCAGCACGAACCCCACGAGACGACCGCCGCCCCCGGGGCTCCGCCGGCGCTGCCGCCGCTGCCTCCGTTGCCTCCGTTGCCTCCGTTGCAGCACACGCTCGCGGACTCCCCGACCGAACCCACCGCCGCAACCAGTCCCGCTCCCCCTTCCCCACCGGCTGAGCTCGGGGCCGGGCCTGGCCTCGATGCCTCGTCACTGCTGGCCGTCCGCCGACCCGCCACGGCGTTGGCCATGGCCCTCCGGGCCGCGGCGATGCCGGGGTCCGACGACCCCGCCACCTCGCGAGGGCTCGTCCGCCTCCCGCTCCCGCCGCTCCCCGGGCCGCGCCTCGGCGGCTGCTCCGATCTCGTCGAGATCGACCGGGGCTCGGGCACCGTCGTCTACCGGGCGTGGCACCACGACCTGCAGCGACTGGTCCAGCTCACGATCCTCACCGCGCCCGCGCTCGACGATCGCCGCTTCGTCGAGTTCCTCAACCGCCGGCCGATCATCTCGACGCTCTCGTGGCACCCCCACATCCAGCCGCTCCACGACGCCGGCCTCCTCGACGGGGGCGGGGGGTACCTCGTCAGCGAGTACCTCCCGTTCGGCTCGCTGGGAGGACGGATCGCCTCTGCCGGTGCGTTGCCGTGGTCGGAGGTCGTGCACTACGGCGTGCAGATCGCCGACGCGCTCGACGCGGCGCACCGGGCCGAGGTCAGCCATGGTGGGCTCCACCCCCACCTCCTCCGCCTCGACCGGACGGGCAGCCTCAAGCTCGCCGGGCTCGGTCTCGGAGCTGCGGTGTTCGGCCGCCGGATGGGGCTCGACGGGCATCCGTCGCGTCCGGGCGACCTCGCCGATCTCGGCGTCACCTTGTGGACGCTGCTCAGCGGCGGCACGTCGGGCATGATCGCGGCGGGAGACGAGGGTGGCGGGACGCTCTCGCTCGACATCCCGTCACGACTCCTCGATCTCATCGAGCGCCTGATCGCTGTCCGACCCGTCGACGAGACTGGAGCCGCTCCCGTCGAGGCGGCCTGGCTGTGGGGCGTCGCCGGTCCGACGGCAGCAGCCGCGGCCAAGGAGCTGCAGCGCATCGAGTTCGAGCTCGATCTCGACGTGACCCCCACGTACACGGGCGGCCACGGGGCCCCGACCGCATCCGACGCGATCGACGAAGGGCGTTGGACGGCCAGCGTCGACACCGCCCCGGGGCTGCAGAGCTGGGGCGGATGGACGCCCACCAACGAGCTGATCTGGACCTCCGGGGCCGAGACCGGGACCGAGACCGGGACCGAGACGGATGCGGCTGCCGGGACCGAGACGGATGCGGCTGCCGGGACCGGGACCGGGACCGATGCGGCTGCCGGGGCGGCCGGTGCGCCCCCCGAAGCCCCCGCGCCGGGGCCAGCCGAGGCCGCGGCGCCCGCTGAGACGACAACACCGGCGTCCGAGGCCACGGCACCCACGGAATCGGCCGCACCGCCGTCCGCCCCCGCCGCCGACGCCTCCTCCTCCGGGGTCGAGGTCGCGGCGCCCGACGCCGCCCCCGTCCCGGCCCTGGCACCACCCGAGCCGGCCCGCGATCCCTTCGGGGAGAACGGGACCGCCACGTTCGGGCCGATCGTCATCGGTCCGCAGACCGAGCTCGGCCTCAGCACCCCCGAGCCGCTGCCGATCGAGACGCTCCCGGCGGCGTGGACGTCACCCAGTGCGGCCCAGGCCACGGCCGAGGCTCTCGAAGCCGCGCCAGCGACGGTTCCCGAGACCCACCGTCGACGCATGACGCGCAACATCGTGGCCGTCGCCCTGGCCGTTGCGGCTGTTCCCCTCGCGTTCGTCGTCACCGACCTCATCCGGGGGGGCAACGAGCCGCAGACCCGGCCCGAAACCACGATCGCGACGGCCCCGGGCTCGGGCGCTTCGGCCACAGCCACCGTCGAAGCCACGACCCCGCCGTCGGCGCCCCCGGGCAACACGCCACGCAGTGCCGGCACCACCACCGCCGCCCCGACCGCCACGACGCCCGAACCCACGGGCCCGGTGGTACTCCCGGCTGCGGCGGTGTCAACCATCGAGGTGGGTCAGCAACCAGCTCTGCTGCGTACGGGCGACGGGGCCCTGTGGCTCGCCAACCTCGGTGACCGCACCGTGTCTCGCATCGATCCCACCACCTCGACGGTCATCACCAGCGATCGCCTGAGCGGCGACATCGCCGGACTCGCCACGGGCGGAGGTTTCACCTGGGTGTCGCTCACCAACGGAGGCCTGGTTCGCCTCGATGCGGCCACGGCCGCGGTCGACCGACGCTTCTCGCTGACCGGGGGCCCCCAGACCATGGAGGTGCTCGACGGCCGCCTGTGGTGGGTGCACAACCGCGATCTCACGGCCCTGTCGGCCGACGACATCGGCGGTGGACGCCGACGCATCCAGATCGGCGACGGCTTCACCCGTCTGGCTGCCGATCCGGGCCGGGGTGTGATCTGGACCCTCAACCCCGGCACGGGGACGCTGCTGCGCGTGGCCGTCCCGGCCGACCAGGTCGACGGACGGCTCGAGCTCGGCGGACGTCCGACCGCACTCGTCGTCGACGGCGACGGCGTCTGGATCGTCGATTCCGACGCGGCCACGATCGTTCGCATCGACCCCTTCCTCCTCACCATCGTCGAGACGATCCGGATCGACGGCACCCCCGTGGCCATCCGACCGTCGGCCGACGGCCTGTGGGTCGGCCTGGCCGAAGGTGCCGGGCTCCAGCGGCTCTCGACGGGTCCCGGGCGCGAGGTGACGGCGACCGCACCCGGCGACGGCATGGCCGCGGGATCGCAGCTCGAGCTCACCGGTTCGATCCTGTGGTGGAACGATTTCGCCGGCCGACGCGTGATCAGGCTCGACCTTTCCGGCGCTTCCCCGTCGAGTGCCTCACCGGGTGACGGTGCCGGGGCGGGTTCGTCGGGTTCGAGATCGGCGTCCACCACGACGGCGACGACACTCACCAGCGCCGGCGTGGGTCAGGGCTCGCCGGCAGGCAGCGGCGCCACCGTCACCAGGCCCGGCTCGGCTCCGGGCGCCCCGGGAACCGTGGTGACCGATCTGCCGGCAGCCTCCACCGACGCGCTGTCGCCCGGAACGGCACCCCACGTCGACTCGCCCTCGCCGCCGCTGCCCCCCGAGCCGACGGAAGCGCCAACGCCGACGCCCCCCGAGCCGACGGAAGCGCCGACGCCGCCGCCGTGACCATCGTGCCCCGACGGGTGGGCCGACGAGCCCGGCCCGCAAGCCGCGAGCCGGACGCGCCATCGCGAACCGCATGAGCCCTCGCGTCCCGTCGACCGTCGAGCGTCCGGCGTCGAGCCCCGGCGGAGGCGACGCCGACATCGCCCGCGGCGTCGAGGTCGGGCTCGCCCGCATGCTCGCCCGCATGCTCGACCGCCTGCCGGCGAGCATGCTGCTCGGCGTCCGGGCCGTGTCGGCGCTCGCGCTCGTGGCGCTGACCGCCTGGTGGGTGATTCCCCGGCATTCGTTCAGCGGACCCGTCCTCTACATCGTCGACGCCGAGAGCGAGCACGGGCTGCATCTGGGCGATCTCCCG
>VFJJ01000044.1 GCA_009886115.1 Actinomycetota bacterium | reverse complement strand
GGGGTGGGGTGGGGTGGGGTGGGGGTGGGGGGAGCTAGCGGACGAGGCGGAAGAAGGTGCGGACGTCGTCGACGAGCACGGGGCCCTGCTCCATGGCGGCGAAGTGGCCGCCCTGCGAGAACTCCGACCAGTGCACGATGGGGTTGAGGCGCTCCGCGAACCGACGCACGGGCCGGAAGATCTCCTTCGGGAACACCGCCACGCCCGTCGGCACCGTCGAGGGTTCGAACGTGCGCAAGGCCGAAGAGCGGAAGGTCTCGTAGTACATGCGCGCCGACGATCCCGCCGTGGCGGTCACCCAGTAGACCGTCACGTTGGTGAGCAATACGTCTCGGGCGATCGCCGACTCGGGGTCGCCGCCGCAGTCGGTCCACTCCCGGAACTTCTCGGCGATCCAGGCGAGCTGTCCGGCGGGCGAGTCGGTGAGCCCGTACGACAACGTCTGGGGACGGGTGCCCTGGATCTTCGAGTACCCGGCACCGTCGGCCTCGTAGCGGGCCCCGTCCTGCAGCCGATCGAGCTCGTCGGGAGTGAGACCCTCGAGCTCGCCCGGCTCGCCCGACGGGAACGCCACCAGCATGTTCAGGTGCACGCCCACCATGTGCTCGGCGTCGATGACGGCGAGCGTGCGCGAGATCATCGAGCCCCAGTCGCCGCCCTGGGCCCCATAGCGGTCGTAGCCCAGTCGCGCCATGAGCTCCTTGAACGCCAACGCGACCCGTCCGATGTCCCAGCCGGGATCGTGGGTGGGTCCTGAGAATCCATAGCCGGGAATCGACGGGCACACCACGTGAAAAGCGTCGGCCGGATCGCCGCCGTGCGCACGGGGATCGACGAGCGGTCCGATGATCTCGAGGAACTCGACGATCGAGCCGGGCCAGCCGTGGGTGATGATCAACGGCAGGGCACCGGGCTCGCGGGAGCGCACGTGCAGGAAGTGCACGTTGGCCCCGTCGATCGTGGTGGTGAACTGAGGGAAGGCGTTGATCTTCGCCTCCGCAGCCCGCCAGTCGTACGTGGTGCGCCAGTGGTCGCACAGGTCCCGGAGGTACGAGAGATCGGTCCCGTAGCTCCACCCGCTCCCCGGTATCTGGTCGGGCCACCGGGTTCGCGCGAGCCGGTCGAGCAGGTCCTCGATGACGGCCTCGGGGACGGCAACACGGAACGGGGTGAGTGCGTCGGCCTTGTCGCTCATCGGCGCTGACGCTATTCGGTGCCCGGCCCCGCGTGCTCGGATCGGGCCGCGCCAGCGAGCTCACCCGGAGGGCGACGACGGAGCTCGGGTGCTCAGGGCTGGAACAGACCCGCCCGCAGATCGTCGACGACCGTCTGGATCGGGCCGGGCCGAACCGCCATCGGACCCTCGAAGGGAGCGGCCAGCGCAACCAGCAGCGCCATCGTCAGCGAGACCGTGACCGCCAGCCCGGCGACAAGGCCGACCAGGCGGCGCCGAGCCGAGACCGTGAGCGCAGCGGCGTTCGCCACCAGCGCGAGTCCACTGATGGCCAGGGTGGCGAGGTACAGACCGGGCAGGCCGTCGGCCGCAGCGGCGAGCCGCTCTCGCCGAGCCCCGGCGACGGCGTCGACAGCACCGAGCAGCTCGGTTACGACCGGCGCGGGTAAGCGAGCGTCGGCGGCTTCGTCGCGCACCACCTGCTCCAGCCGTTGGAGCGCCGCTCGACCTGCAACCGATCCATCCTGGCCCGTTGACGGCCCCTCCCACTCCTCGTCGAGGGTCACCTCGAGATGCCCGCTCAGCGCATCTCTGATCGCGGCCCCCTCGACGCCCGGCGTGGTCGACGCCCACGCCAGACGGGCACCAGCGGTTGCCTCGGCGGCCACGACGACGCGGGCGGCGCGCACGTCGGTCGCCTCGGCTGAGACCGTGACTGCAGCCAGCACAGCGAAGCCCGCTCCGAGCGCCGGCATCAACGGCCCGGCGATGGAGCCAACCAACGCGACCGCACCCGATCCGGCCGCCCAGCGAACCGCGTGTCGGGCGCAGAACACCGTGGCACCACTGGCGACGAGCGCCACGAGCACGACGACCCAGGACGGGCTCGAGACGATCGAGGTCGCGAGCATCGTCATCTTCGGCGCACCCGTGTTCAAGGTGCGGGCGCGGAGAGCGCGCCCCGGAGCTCGTCGAATCCCGTGGGCCGGACGGAGAGGTCACCGACGAACGGGGCGTCGAGCAATGCCGCGACGGCGATGGTGAGCGCGATCATCGCCGCGGTCGAGCCGACCATCACGAAGTGCATCCGCTGATCGCGCAGCCCGAACAACAGCGCGAACCCCACGGTCACCGTGCCGCCGACGACCAGCACGAACCACAGCGGCCCCGGAAGGCCATGCTCGTTCGCGATCAGGCGCGAACGTCGGAGATCGCCGGCATCCTCGAGGTCGTCGAGCTGTTGCGCGAAGACGAGCTCCTGCACGGATCCGATCGGCTCGGTCGACACCACGAGGCTCCGAAGCTCCTCGAACAGGTCGTCGGCGCGGTCGCTGTGGTCCCCTGTTTCCATGGCCGGCCACTCCACCTCGACGAGCTCCTCGGCGTAGGCCAGGGCCGCCACCCGCACCTGCTCGTGGCCGACCGGGCCGAACACCAGCGAGTCGTCGACGAGATCAGCCACAGCAGCAGCCTCCGTTTCGACGCCCCGACGAGCTTCCTCGAAGTCCTCCCAGAGGCCGATCAGGACGAAGCCGGCGATCACGGCGTACAACACGCCGACCACGGCGATGAGGTACCCGGCCACCTCGTTGTGCTCGCCGGTGCTGAGCCGGGGCACGATGCGCTTCGCCAGTCCCTGGAGCGTCACCGCGAATCCCACGGCGACGGTCATGGCGAGGCAGACCGTCAACCAGGACGGAACCTCACGCGTGATCCACCGAAGCACCGGTTGCTCAGCCCGCAGGTGCCGCAGGTGCCGCGAGGGTGGGCGCGAGCCGGGCCGCGAGAGGATCGTCGGCGCCGAGCGACCACGCGACCAGCTCCGCCGGAGTCCGGCCGTCGTGACCCCGCAGGTCGAGGCGAGCCCCGGCTGCGGCCAGGATCTCGACGCACTCGCGTTGTCCGTGGAACGCGGCATCGTGGATGGGCGCGTATCCGTTCACGGGCCCCTGGAGGTCGATGTCGGCCCGTGAGCAGGAAATGAGCGCTCGAAGCGTCTCGGCCATGCCGTTGTAGGCGGCCAGGTGCATCGGCGATGCCAGGAACACGGGGTCGAACCGGTTCGGATCGGCTCCGGCTTCGAGCAACGCCACGACCACTTCCGTCATTCCCCGGCAGGCCGCGCCGAACAACGGGGTCACCCGCTCGATGGGGTCGACGAGATCGACGGGCACGAGACCGAGGTGGCGGAGCGCCCGCTCCGTGTCACCGGCAATGACGGCCCGGATGAGCGCGTCGGCGTCGCTCGGAGCTCCCGACTCGCGGCCGCCGACACCCAAGCGATCCTGGATCCGCTCCAGGACTTCGAGACCTGGAGCGCCAGCCCCGCGCTCGGCCTCGATGTGTTCACCGATCGTCGCGCCGTAGTGGGTGACGACGTTCACGTGGGCACCCGCTGCGAGCAACTCGGCGACGACGTCCTCGCACAGGTACCAGACCGCTTCGACCAGCGGGGTGTGACCCATGGTCGAGGTCGTCGCCTCGATGTCGGCACCCGCGCCCAGGAGCTGACCCACCACCTGGAGATGGCCGCCCTGGCAGGCCACGTGCAAAGCCGTGTTCGTCGATGTGGCGTGCCGACGGTCGACGTCGGCGCCCGCGGCGAGGAGCGCAGCAACCACCGCGTCGCTCCCGCATCCCGCGGCGACCTGCAGCACGGGACGGCCATCGGCGTCAAGGGTGTCGGGACTGACCCCGATCTCGAGCAACCGGGCCACCTCGATCGAGTTTCCTGCCCGTACCGCGGCGACGAGTGCCGACTCGGCCTCGTGCCGGTAGGCGGCAGCCTCCGCGCTCGGATCGAAGAACGCCGTCCAGTGCGAGATCTCCCCGCGCTCGTCGAGCACGACACGGTGCACGTCGTCGACCTCGTAGATCGAGTCGGTCGCGAGGTGGCGGGCCCGTGTGAAGCAGCGGACGTAGGCCAAGCCGTCGCCAGCGACGATCTCGGTGACCTCGTAGTCGAGGATCTCGTTTCGTGCGCCGCGCAGGGCGAAGGCCCGGGCGACGGCCTCACGTCCCCGCCAGGTTCCGACGTAGTCGATCACCCGGTTCCACTCGTTCTCGGGAAGCACGAACTCGACGTCGGCCGCCATTCCCGCCAGGATCGCAGCGACGTCGCCGCGTGCGATCGCCGCATACCAGTTCCGGACGGTGGACTCGGTGTCCCGGGCGCTCAAGAGCGTGGTCACGACTCTCCCCTTGCTGCGAGCTGATCGATGATGGTGCGGGCGAACAGGTGGCAATGACCACCGGTGCGGCCTGTCACGAGGTCACCGTCGACGACGACATCGGCGTCGACGTACATGGCGCCCATGTTCAGCGCGTCACCGTGGAGGTTGTTGTGGCAGGTGATCGGACGGCCCTTGACGAGCTCGGGTGTCGGCGCCAGCAGCCACAGGCCGTGGCAGATGACCCCCTTGAGGATCTGCGGCTCGGCGAAGGCCCGCTGCACGAACCGGGTCGCGGGCGGCAGCACGTTCACATCCTCGGTCCAGCGCAGGCGATCGGAGACCATCCCCGAGGGCACGATGACCGCCGAGTAGCTCCGGAGCTCGTCGTCGCTCATGTCTTCGAACGACTCGCGGCACTCGAACGGCGCCTTGTACTCGTGGCCGGTGAACGTGAGCGACGAGGCGCCCCACAGGCGCGAGACGAAATGAACCTCGGCCCCCTCTTCGGGGAACCGGAGCTGGTAGTACCAGATCTCGTGCTCGTAGAAGTCGCTCTCGAGGAGCACCGCGATCTTGTGGCCCTTCAGTCGCATGTCGTTTCCCTCAGACCTTGAAACGGGCTTTGACGTCCTCGGCGAACCCGAGATAGTCGCGGAGCGGCCAGACGGCCTCGATCTCGAGGTACTCCCGCATCGGTAGGCGCCCCATGACCGTACGGTCGAGCTCTTCCGCTGTGGGGAGGTCGACGATGGCGATGACCCGCTTCTGCGCGGCGACCTTCCAGATACCCACGACCATGCCGGAATCGATCGTCTCCTTGGCGTGCTCGGTCTCCTGCTCCTCGACGGCCCACAGGTCGTCGAGCGAGATCCGACCCTCGTGGTTCCACCGCATCTGCACGTAGAACAGCATCGTGACGCTCCTTCGGGGTTTGCCAGTTCGGACGGTCGGGAGGGCTCAGAGGCGGCGGGTGATGAGGTCCACGACATCGAGGCCGGCACGAAAGGCCTGCCGGGCGAGCTGCATCGGCGTCGCGCCGTCATGGCCGCGCAGGTCGAGTCGAGCGCCGGCCTCGACGAGGACAGCGGCGCAGTCCGCGTAGCCGTGCCACAAGGCGTCGTGCAGCGGCGTGTAGCCGTTCGTCGCGCCCTGCACGTCGAGGTCGACGCCCGGCGCAGCCACGAGCAGCCGGACGATGTCGGCATGGCCGTTGTACGTGGCCTTGTGCAACGGCACCGCGCCGAACGTGGGCTCGACGGCGTTGACGTCGGACCCTGCGGCGAGGAGCAGCTCGACGATCCGGGTGTGGCCGTCTCGACAGGCGACGTGCAACGGGGTGTGCCCGTCGTTGAAGCTCGTGACGATCGGGAAGCGGGCGTTGACGTCGGCACCTTCACCGAGGAGCCGCTCGACGGTGTTCTCGGCGCCCCGGGCAACCGCCGACATCAGGAGCTGATCGTTCATCGCCTGCTGGTCGGCGGCCTGGCGGTCCTTGACGAGACGGTCGGCCTCGACGATCGCATCGGCGCCCACGACGTTCACGCGTGTCTCGTAGGCCAGGTGGTCGAGGAAGGAGAACCCGTAGTGCGTCGACAGCTCGATGCGGGCCCCGCGGGCGAGCAGCTCGCCGGCGATCGCAGGCTGCTTGAACCACACGGCGTCCATCAGGGGCGTGTGGCCGGTCATGGCCGCGACGGCGTCGACATGGGCGCCGGCGTCGAGCAGCACCCGAACCACCTCGACCGAACCGCCCTGGCAGGCCTTGTGGAGCGGGGTCGCGCCGGCCTGGGTGTCGGTGGTGAACACGTCGGCCCCGGCTTCGACCAACACCTGCACGAGATCGAGGTTCCCATGGGCCGCGGCGAGCATCAACGGGGTGAGGCCATTGGCGCCGCGGCCGTCGACCCGAGCGCCGTCGGCGATCGCTCCGAACGCGGCGCGGGCGTCGCCGCGCTCGATCGCCGTCCACAGGGCAGCGTTCAGATCGGCCGTCTCCCGGTGCGGGTGCAGCAGGGTGCTCATGCGCGCTCCTCGGGACCGATCACCCAGTGCTCCTTGGCAGCCATGGTGTGGACGTAGCGGGCTTCGACGAAGGTGTGGAGGTCGGGCACGATCTTCTCGGTCCACTCCGGTGTGAGCAGGGCGGCCCCGAGCGCGTCGACATCGTCGAACCAGAGCTGGAAGGCGAAGTCGAGCACCGCCTCCCCGACGCCGTACGCGCCATCGACGACGTGACCCTGCACGTAACGCCGGAGCCCGGGCAGGTCGAGCACCTTGGGGGCGTGCTCCTCCAGCGCGAATCGACGGGCATCGGCCAGGGTCATCCCTTCGCGGCGCTTGGCCAGGACGTACAGCTTCACGAGCGAGGTGTCGGCGCGCTCGCCCGGTCCGGCCAGGACGACGTGGGCGTCGGTGTCGAGCACCAGGGTGCGCCAGAACGCGGCCCACCGGGGCTCGTCGATCCGGGCGCCCTCGAGGAACTCGGGCGTCTGCAACGAGGCCACCTGGTCCTGCGCCCGAAGCCAGATCTCCGCGCAACCGCTCCATTCGGGATCATCGGGCTCAGGCCCGCACGGGACGCGCGTCGCCACGAGGTACTTGCGGATCTGCGGGATCTTCGACGCGTAGCGCACCGCGTGGACGTCGACCCAGTAGGCCTGGAACTCGGCCTCGGTCATTCCCGGCTTCGGATGGGCAAAGATCAACTCGTGAATCACGATGGATACGCTCCTCGCGGGACGGGGTTGCGAACCGGCCCGGTCATTGCCCGCACCGGACGGCGACGTGCTCGGGGCGGACGTTGCCCTCGATCACGAGCTCGATGAGTGCCGGACCGGGATGGGCCAGGGCGTCGGCGATCGCAGGCCGGATCTGCTCGGTCTTGTCGACCCGCAGCCCCAACACCCCCATCGACTGGGCGAGATCGTCGAACCGGATGGGCGGCTCCGAGAGGTCGAAGCACTCGGGGAACTCGTGGGTCTCGACATCGTTGTCGGACCACCACTGGGTGATGTTGGCTTGGAGCAAGCGGTAGGAACGGTTGTTGCACACGACGAACTTGGCGTCGACGCCGTGACGGGCCGCTGTCCACAGGGCCTGAATCGTGTACATCGATCCGCCGTCGCCCGTGAACCCGACCACGGTCGTGTCGGGTCGGGCCAGCTTGGCCCCGATGGCACCGGGGATGCCGATTCCCAGCGAACCACCTCGGGTGAGGAGATACGAGCCGGGTGCCGAGGCAGGCCGGTAGCGGGCGATCGCCGGAGACGACGTCAACGCCTCGTCGACGATCACCGCGTCGGATGGCAACTGGAGCGCTAGCTCCTCGACGAACTCCGCCGGGTGCAAGGGAACCGAGCCCCGGGTCACATCATCGGCTGCCCGCTCCGCGGCGAGGCGCTCGGCCCGGGCCGCTGCCATCACGGCCACCCGTTGCGCCGCAGCGCGACGGCGGTCGTCGGTGAGGACACGAGCGAGACGATCGGCCACGAGCTCGAGCGTCAGGCGCGGATCGGCGACCACGCCGACGTCGACCCGGTGGTTGCGGGCGATGGCCCCGGGATCGAGATCGATGTGCACGACCCGGGCACCGGGCGCCCAGACCTCACCCAGCTCCGGGAAGACCTCGGGCACCACGTACGTGCCCACCACGAGGTTCACGTCGCCGCGCCGCAGGATCGGAGCGCTGTGACTCCCGAACATGTGACCGGTGGCGCCCTGGTAGCAGGGGTTGGTCTGGTCGCAGTTCACCTCGCCGGCATCGACGTCCCACACCTCGGCGCCGACGAGCGCGGCGATGCGGGCCACGGCCTCCTGGGCGCCCGAGAACGAGACACCGTCGCCCACGTACAGCATCGGGCGCTCGGCGGCTGCCAGCGCGGCGGCCACATCGGCGATCACATCATCGGTCGGGACGACACGCGTCGAGGGGACGGTCGTCGGGAACACCGGCTCGTCGTTCTGGGCGTCGAGGATGTCGGCGGGCAGGCACAGGTACACGGGCCCCATCGGAGGCGTCGCGGCAACCTTGACCGCTCTGCGGACCATGCGCAGCAACGAGGTGGGGTCTTGCACCATCGCCGACCACTTGGTGACGGGCTCGGCCATGGCCACGAGGTCGCCGGCCATCTGCGCCTCCATGGCCTGATAGCGGATCCCGGCGTCGCCGCCGATCACCACGAGCGGGGAATGGCCGCGCTTGGCCTGGTACAGAGCCCCGATGGCGTTCCCCAACCCGGGCGTGCTGTGGATCTGCACCAGCGCCGGTCGTCCCGACGCCCGGGCGAAGCCGTCGGCGGTCAACACGGCGATCGTCTCTTGGAGCGTGAGCACATAGCGCAGCTCGGGCCGGCCACGCAGCTCGTCGAGGAAGCCCTGCTCGACCGTGCCCGGGTTCCCGAACATGTGGCGGAAGCCGTCGGCGACGAACTGCTCCAACACGGCGACCCGTCCCGGGCGCGGCGTCGTCACATCCCCTCCTCGTCACGCGCATCGAGATCGGGGCTGGGTGACCTACCAGCCATGTCGGCGCAGGTCCTTCTCGAGAACCTGCACGAGCAGCCGTCCGCATTGCAGCGAGCTGGCCGTCGATCGGCTGGTGATGAACGGGTAGTCGACCAGAACCGACGTCTTGTGGCCGACGTTGCCGATGAACGCACCCTCGGGGCCCACCGCGTCGCGCAGGATGTGCTCGAGCGGGTAGAAGGGCGTCCCGAAGTTGATCCAGCCGTCACCGAAACCGGTGTGCGAACCGTCGAGAGCGTGGGGGCCTTCGAAGCCGGTCCCGTCGGTGTAGTCGTAGTCGATGGGGTGCCCGGTGACGTGCCGGCCGCGGATGATGCTGCGCTTCTCCCGGAAGTCGCGGGCGAACGCGAAGCAGGCGACGCCGTAGCACTCGGCAGCCACGGGCTTGTCGAGCCCCACCATGCCGATGATGAGGTCGTGCAGGCGCTGGTTGTTGGCGAGGTCGATCATGGCCCCGCTGCCACCGACGATCACCAGCGCGTCGTAGTGCGCCAGATCGTCCTCGACGATCTGGTCGACGCGCTCGTGGTAGGCCTCCATGTCGCGCAGGTACGTCGACGAGCTGGCGTAGGGCCGGGCCGGGAACCACTCGGCGAGGCTGCGCGGCGCATCGAGACGGTCGGACTCGGCCAGGAGCCTGCTCTTGGTCGCCATCGCAGGCGTCGTCACGCCCCGGCCGAGGGGCGGGTCGATGTAACTGGGGTCCAGGCTCACGGAGAGCGGCGTGGGCTTGCGACCCGTCGGTGTGACGAAGGAGACGTCGTAGCCGGCGTCGTCACAGGCTTCCAGCGGTCCCACCAGCTCCTCGCCCCAATAGCCCCACTCCGAGATGACGAACAGGATCTGCTTCACGGTTGACTCCTTCAGTTGAGGTGCCGGGCACGGCCCGGCGGCGGGACGGGTGCGTCGAGCCGGCCCGACGGCCTCGGCCGACGGCCAGACCCGCGGAGGACGCGTCACGTGACGCTGACGAGCTCCTCGAAGCGAGCGGAGCGAAGCGATTCACGCACCAGGTCGTTGCACCCGCGCAACACCACCGACTCGCCGAGCGGCAGCTTCTGGCACGCGAACACCAGTGCCCGCACCCCGACAGGGTGGATCTCGGTGCACTCCTCGAGATCGATCGTGAGCGTCGACGGCCGTTCCTCGACGATGCGCCCCAACTCGGCACGCAACGTCGGAACGGCTCGCGTGTCGAGGACACCCGACAGCCGCAGGGTGGCGTTGCTGCCGTCGAAGGTGGTGTCGCACTCGAAGTGCTCGACCCCGACCGTCGACACCAGCTCCACCCTGACGGTGACGCGCTCGTCGAGGTCGGGCAGGCGAACCACGAGGCACTCGGCATCGAAATCCTCGTACGGGAACTCGTCGACCCAGACCCGGCTGATCTTCACGGAGTTGGCGGGGAGGATGTCGGGGGCGACCCGCAGGACGTTATCGGGCAACGACCCGGGGATCGGCTTGAAATACAGGTCGAGGGGCTCCTTGGTCACCAGGAGGTTCGTGTAGGTCGCAGCCAGATAGCACAGCTCGAAGCTGTGGTACCCGGCCATCGAGTGGCTCCCCTTGAGCCGCTCGTTGCCCAGCAGATAGGGCAGGCCGTTGGCGAGAACGTTGAAATAGATCCCGCCGCTGTCCTGGTCGAGAAACCACGCGTTGTAGAACGCCGACGACTCCCGAGCCAGCCGCAGGTAGTCGTCGTCGCCACCGACCGACCCGGCGAGGATGAGGTAGGCGAGGATGCCCTGCTCCTGCTGCCACCATGCCTTGCGGTCGTGCCAGGCGAAGGCGTGGAACCTCTCGCCAGCCTCGAGCTGCCGTTCCACCACGTCATACCAGCCACCGCGTTGGGCGTCCATCCCCGCACCGGGCATCCGCCGGGCGATCTCCTTGGCGAGCTCGAGATACTCGGCCTTGGGCACCCGGTTCCACATGCGCGTGAGGTTCCAGGCGATCTTGAGGTTGTGCCCCACCACGGCCCGGTTCTGTTGCCAACCCCACGTCTGGTCGCGACTCCAGTCCTCGAAGAACTTCTCGTTGACGAAGTCGCTGTGCTCGTAGTCGGGGAAGCGCTCGGTGATCGTGTCGAACGTGGTCTCGAGCATCGCCCACAAGCGCGGGTCGTCGGTTGCCAGGCAGGCGTTGATCAGGTAGGCCGGCGCGTGGTCGCCGACCGAGTTCCAGTTCTTCCGGGCCCGGTCCTGTCCGAGCTCCTCGGCGCGGGGATCGAAGGTGATGGGGTCGACATGGCTGAAGTACCCACCCTGCTCACGGTCGCGAAAGAACCGGTCGAAGAACTCGATGGTGGCGTGGACATCGGCCACGATCCGCTGATCGCCTGTGGCCCGTAGGGTCTGGGCGGGCCCTGCCAGCGCGTAGATCTGCTCATAGGCCGGGATGGCGTTGTAGTCGTCACCGAACTCCGAGGCCAGGATCTTGCGCTCACGGGTACCGTCGACGTCGATGCCGTGATACCAGTACGAGATGCCCTCACCGGCATCGTGCCACCGCATGTGGTCGCGCAGGTACTTGGTGCCCTTCTCGGCCGCTTCGAGATACCGATCATTGCCCGTGAGCAGGAACGCCGAGGCGAACCCGTAGACCAGCCGCGAGACGGTGTCGGTCTCCTGGCGGGTGGTCTCGACCTTGGTGCCCTCGAGCGTCAAGGTCGTGCGATAGTCACGCCAATCTATCTCGTCGCCGAACTCCGCCTTGAGGTAGTACTGCGCGAGCTGGTCGATCTGGTGGACCCACCAGTTCCGGCGCTCGAACGGGTACTCGTGGGCCTGCTTGCCCACGAACACGATGTGCTTCACATCGAAGCGGCGACCACCCTCGACAGGCAGGAACGTGCCGTAGCCGAAGAGCATGCGCCCGGGCTCCAACATGTCTCGCAGGGCTCCCGTCGCGTCCTGGTAGGGCTCGCCGAGGTTGCGGACGAGCTCCGCGTACGTGTTCGCCGTGATCGTCAGATCGAACGGACGGCCATCGCTCGTGGTGACGCGCACGACGTCGGTTGCCCTGTCGTACGACGTGACATAACCCATCACCATGTCGGAGAATGTGAAGTCGATGTCATTGACCGGGGTAGCGGCGTCACTCATGTGGAATCCCTTGGTAGCGAGCTGATTCGGACTGATACTTCTGCACTCAATTCGGGCGCGATGTCAGCACGACGATGCTGCGTCCGTTGGCGATGTAGTCGTTGCCGTCGACGAGCCGACCGGCACCGGCCTCGGCGATGTCGTCAGGGGACGCGAGCGACGTGTCGACGACGCGCCACCAGCCCCGACCCTCGATCTTGGGGAGCTCGAAGCCCAGCGCGTCGACGGCCATGTTGAGGATCACGTGCAGGTCGTCGTCCTCGCCACCGAGGGCGCCCAGGGTGAACGCGAGCGATCGCGAACCCGGGTCGTCCCACCCCGGGTTGCCGAGTGCACAGCCGTGCCACGCCAGATCGGCGACACCGCGCTCGTTGTGCTCACCGGTGAAGTACCGCTTGCGGTGCAGGACGGGATGCGTGCTGCGGAAGGCGATCATCTGACGGTAGAAGCGCAGCACGTCGCTGTGACGGTCGACGAGGTTCCAGTCGAACCACGACAGCGGCCCGTCCTGGCAGTAGGCGTTGTTGTTGCCGAGCTGCGTACGCCGGACCTCGTCGCCCATCGTGATCATCGGTACGCCCTGTGACAACAACAGCAACGCGGCGAAGTTCTTGACCTGCCGGGAGCGGAGCTCCTCGAGCGCAGGGTCGTCGCTGGGCCCCTCCCTGCCGCAGTTCCACGAGAGGTTGTCGTCGGCGCCGTCGCGGTTGCCTTCGCCGTTGGACTCGTTGTGCTTGGTGTCGTACGAGACGAGATCGTTGAGCGTGAAACCGTCGTGGCAGGTGACGAAGTTGACGCTGTTGATCGGCGCTCGTCCGGCAGCCTGGTACAGGTCGGCCGACCCGCAGACTCGCTGCGCCAGCTCGCCGACGATCCCAGCGTCGCCGCGCACGAAGCGACGGACGGTGTCCCGGTACCGGCCGTTCCACTCGGCCCACCGGTATCCCGGGAAGTAACCGACCTGATAGAGCCCCGCCGCATCCCAGGCCTCGGCGATCACCTTCGTGTCGAGCAGGTCCTCGCCCAGCTCGATGCTCCAGATCACCGGAGGGTGCGCCATCGGAGCGCCGTCCTCGCCCCGGGTCAGGACCGAGCCCTCGTCGAAACGGAAGCCGTCGACGTGCATCTCGCGTACCCAGAACGTGAGACAGTCGATGATGAGCTTCTCGACCGCAGGATGGTTGCAGTCGAGGGTGTTCCCGCACCCCGAGTAGTCCATGTAGTACTGCCGGTCGTCAGGAACCGTGAAGTAATAGACCGAGTTGTCGAATCCCTTGAAGCAGATCGTGGGGCCGTCGTGGTTC
Source organism: Actinomycetota bacterium (assembly GCA_009886115.1). Classification (GTDB taxonomy): domain Bacteria; phylum Actinomycetota; class Acidimicrobiia; order IMCC26256; family VFJJ01; genus VFJJ01. The sequence continues at coordinate 11,901 of VFJJ01000044.1, read as the reverse complement.
CCCTCGGTCGTGTGGTTGAAGACGATGTCGAGGATCACCTCGATACCGGCGCGGTGACAGGCCTTCACCATGTCGCGGAACTCGCGAACGTGGCCACCGACGTCGGGATCGATGCAGTAGCCCGAATGGGGAGCAAAGAACCCGAGCGTCGAATACCCCCAGTAGTTGGTGAGCATCGAGCCGTCGTCGGCCGGGCTGGGTTTCGAGAGCTCCTGGGGGTCGAACTCGAAGACGGGGAGGAGCTCGACGGCGGTCACCCCGAGGTCGCTGAGATACGGCAGCTTCTCGATGACGCCGAGGAATGTTCCCGGGTGGGCGACGCCCGACGAGGACGACCTGGTGAACCCGCCCACGTGCATCTCGTAGATGACCGACTCCGCCATCGGGCGGTTGATGGGCTCGTCGCCCTCCCAGTCGTAGTCGTCGAGGTCGACGACGACCGACCGGAGTGACGTCGTCACGTTGTCATCGGGCCCGCAGGCGCTCCCTCGTTGCCACCGGGTCGCCGAGATGGCCTTGGCGTACGGATCGACGAGCACCTTGTTCGGGGCGTACCGATGCCCCTGACCGTGAAGGTCGTCGGGCCCCGACACGCGATAGGCATAGTGCGTGCCCGGCCCCACCCCGGCGACGTGCGCGTGCCAGAAGTAGAACGTGCGGTTGTCCTCGGGGTCCAGGTCGATCACCCTCGACGGCTCGGCCGCCTCGATCGATTCGAACACCAGAAGCTGCACGGCGGTCGCGTGCTGGGCGAACACCGAGAAGTTCACTCCATCGCCGTCGGGCCAGGCGCCGAGAGGATGGGCCCGACCTGCGATCACGCCAACCGTCTCGCCAGCCATCGCGTCCCCCGCGTCAGAGCCAAGTGCTCCAGCGGTATCGACCGAATTGACCCGAGTCTTGAGCGCTACCTCGGCCCGGGGCGGCGATCGGGCACACCCTGGGGGATGACGCGTTTCGGCCGACCGTCAGTCGGCGGGATCGACCCGCTTGAAGTCTCCTCGGAGCAACGAGTCGGCCGAGTGGGTGGGATCGCCGTCGAGCGGCTCGTGCGAGACGTCGACGATCGGGTAGGCCTCGGGGTCGATTCCCTGCGGGATCACGTAGTCGCCGTCCTGTCGCAGCGGGCCGAGCGAGACCAGGCTCTGCGCGTCGGACGCGAGGAGCCAGACCTCGTAGAAGCCCGTCGGAGCGGGGAGACCCTCCGTCTGAAGATGCAGGTGGGCCACACCCTCCTCGTCGGTGAGCGACGCGCTCGCTCCCCCGACCCCGGTGAGCGCGTTGAGGCGCGCCGTCGCTACCACGGTCTCGTCGGCGGGATCGGAGCCGTCGACGACCATCACGGCCACCAGGGCCGTGGCTGCTACGGCCACGGCCCCAGCCGCAGCCGTCCACCGACGACCGCGGGGTACGAACCGCGCGGGAACGGCGCGACGCTCGACGCCAGCCGAGGAATCGAGGTCGATCGCCCGCTCGATGGCGGCCCAGATCCCAGGAGGGGGCTGGAGGAGCGTGCGGTCATCGTCGGACAGAGCCAGGGCGATGCGACCGAGGCGCTCCTGCGTCGGCAGATCGAGGTCGCGGTCGAGGTCGACGTCGTGGTCGTGCTCTGCGTTGTGCTCGCCCCACCGCGGGTCAGCCGGCATCGCAGGCCTCCAGGTGATGGCGCAGGCGCGCCAGCCCTCGACGGGCATGACTCTTGACGGTCCCGAGCGGGGTGTCGAGCTCTTCGGCGATCTCCGACTGTGTGAGCCCGGAGTAGAAAGCCAACTCGATCACACGCCGCTGGTCGGTGGTGAGTTGCTGGAGAGCGTCGGCCATCAGCAGCCGGTCGGCGATGGCATCGGGATCGAGGTCGGCCGACATCGATCCGCGGTCGGTTCCCGATCGGGCTGCCTCGACGAGGCGATCGCGCCGGCCGTGGAGTCGAGCGCGACGCCGTTGCGTTTCCCGGACGATGTTGCGGGCGATACCGATGAGCCACCCGGCGAGCGACCCCCGCTCTGGATCGAACCGGTCTCGACGCTGCCAGGCGATGAGGAACACCTGCTGGGAAGCATCTTCGGCATCGGAGCTCGAGTACAGCGTCCGTCGGCAGAACGTGTACACGAGGGCTCCGTAGCGGTCGTAGGTCATCCGCAGGGCGTCAGGGTCACCGGCGGCAAAGATCCGCGACAGCGCTTCGTCGTCGGTTTCGTGTCGGACGGCGATCGTGTCGAGGGTCACGTCTGGCTGTTTGTCGCTACCGGGGTCGATGGACGCAGAATATCGCTCCCGTATCCGCGGCACCGGTCGGCGGCCAAGGACATTCGAGGCCAACCACCCGTCGAGACGATCCTCCCGACATCGATCGGTCGTCCGGCTCGCGGCTGGAATCGCAGCGATCGGTGACACTCGAGCACTACCCCACCTACGGTGAGGGTGACGGCGGAGTGACCCGCAACGGGAGACCGGCGCGACGATGTTCCTCGCATTCCGAGAGATGCGCCGGGCCGAGGTGCGTTTTACGATGCTCACGATCGCCGTTGGCCTGTTCGTGTTCCTGGTCCTGTTCCAGCAGGCGCTTCGAGACGGCCTCGTGACGGCGTTCGTCGGCGCCATCGACAACCAATCGGCTCCGGTGCTCGTCTACAGCGTCGAGGGTCGGCGCAACCTGCAGGGCAGCCTCATCGGCCCCGACCTCGAAGCTGCGGTGCGAGACGCCGCCGGCCCAGCGTGCTCGGGGTGGAGCCGGCGCCGGGCGTCAGCGCTGGCGATCTCGAGGGGCGGCTGAACGCCGTGCACCCCGATGCCGATGCCCTCACGCGCTCGCGAGCAGCCGAGGAAGCGCCGGGCGTGGCCGAGGTGCGGCGCTCGTTCGACATGGTGTTCCTTCTGTACGCCTCGGTCGTTCCGCTGGTCACCGGCCTGTTCTTCTTGATCGTCACCCTGCAGAAAGCCGGTGCGCTCACGTTGCTGCGCGCCATCGGGGCCACGCCGGGACTGCTCGTCTCCTCGCTCCTCATCCAGGCGGTGAGCGTGACCGAGGTGGGTGGGATCGGCGTCACCCTCCTCGGCGCTCGGGTTCCCGGAGCGGGCCCCCGGGATCTCGCCGATGTCGCGGTGTTCGGGTACGAGTCTGCTCCGCGGGGTGTCCCGGCTCCGCCCGGTCCCGGCGAAGGGTTCGCCGACGAGCTCCTCCGAGGCGAGGGTGTCGACCGCGGGACGACGATCCTGGTGGGTCCGGCCCGATCGCCGATCACGATCGTGGGCTTCGTCGACGACACCAACTATCTCGGGCAGGCGAGCGTGTGGGTGGAATCCGGTACCTGGCACCAGATCCAAGCCGCGAACCGACCCGACAACCGCCTGGCGCTCGACACAGTCCAGGCGCTCGTGGTCGTCGCGGTCATCGTGGTCGCGCTGTTCTTTGCGCTCCTGACCGTCGAGCGGACGGCCCTCTACGGGGTGCTGAAAGCCATGGGAGCGCGCACCTCGACCCTGGTCTGGGGCCTGGTGATCCAGTCGATCGTCGTCACCGCCGTGGCCTCGGTCCTCGGGGGCGGTCTGGCGACCCTGCTCGACCAGGTGATCCCGGCGGGCGCCATCCCCTACGACCTCTCAACGTCCCGGGTGGTCACGACCATCGGGCTGCTGATCCTCGCCGCCATCGGCGGGAGCGCGTTCTCGTTGCGCCGGGTCCTGCGCATCGATCCGGCCACGGCCATCGGAAGGGTCACGTGAACGTCACCGGTTCCATCACGCCCACGTCCGACACGACGCTCGCAGCACAGCTCACGGGCGTCCGCAAGGTTTACCGGATGGGAGAGAGCGAGACCGTCGCCCTCGACCGGGTCGACCTGTCGATCCCGGCCGGCGAGATCGTCGCCCTGGTCGGCCCGTCCGGCTCGGGCAAGTCGACGCTGTGCTCGATCGCCGGCGGGATCCTCACGCCCTCGGCGGGATCGGTCATCGTGGGCGGCCAGGAGATCACCGGGTACACGCCCCGGCAACTCACGGCCTTCCGCCGGGAGACCATCGGCTTCGTGTTCCAATCGGTCAACCTCGTGCCGTTCCTCACGGCCCGGGAGAACCTGCTCGTCGTCGACGAGATCGGCCGGCGACACCGGTCGGCGGCCCGGGCGCGGGCCGATGAGCTCCTCGAGGAGCTCGGTCTCTCCGAGCACAGCCGCCACCTGCCGGGTGAGCTCTCGGGCGGCCAACGCCAGCGGGTCGCCATCGGCCGGGCCCTGATGAACGATCCGGCGCTCGTGCTGTTCGACGAACCCACGTCGTCGCTCGACACCGCGCTGGGCGACCATGTCATGGGACTGATCCGGTCGGAGATGAAGGTTCGCAACACCGCAGCGATCGTCGACACGCACGACGAACGGGTCACCCATCACGCCGACCGGACCGTCCACATCATCGACGGCGTGCTGAACGCCTGAGACCGGCCATGGCGCCATAGCGGCATGGTGCCGCCGGTGGATCCCGGGGATGGGGTGCGCGGACGCGGGGCGATTTCACGATGGTGTTGTCGGCACCATCGCCCGCGTCAGAGGTAGGCCGCGGGGTTCACCGGCTCGCCCTGGCGGCGCACCTCGAAGTGCAGGTGAGGCCCGGTCGAGAGCCCGGTCGAGCCCACGTAGCCGATCACCTCGCCCGTCTTGACGGTGTCGCCATCGGACACGGCCAGCCTCGACTGGTGGGCGTAGAGCGTGGCCAGCCCGTTGCCGTGGTCGATGATCACGCAGTTGCCGTACCCACCCCGAGCCTCGGCCCAGACGACGACCCCACCGGCCGCCGCCTCGATGGGTGTGCCGCTCGCAGCGTGGAAGTCGGCCCCCGTGTGGGTGCGGTAGTAGTTGAGGATCGGGTGCAGTCGCCGTCCGAACCCGCTCGTGATCGCCCCGGGGACGGGACGGCGCAGGCTTCCGTTGCCTGCCTGGGTCACACGTTGGCCTCGCTGGACGGCTGCCAGGAAGACCGCGATCGAACGCGACTCGGCCTCGAGCTGCTCGATGTCGCGCTTCCACCGCGACACGTCGGCGCGTAGCGCGTCGAGCGCCTGTTGCTCCGCCCGTTGCTGGGCAACGACCTCGTCGCGCACGCCGGCCTGCTCGGCCTGGAGCACCTGCAGCGCGGCGCGCCTGGAGGCGACGACGTCGCGAACCTCCTCGGCCTCGCGGCGGCTCCGATCGAGCTGCTCGGCGAGCTCGATCGAATCGGTGGCGTCGACGGCCAGCTGCTCGATCGAACGATCCTGCTCGGTGCCGAGCAGTTCGAGATAGACCCGAGCCGATCCGAGCTGGGCAACCGCGGGGTCATCGATCAGGAAGTCGGTGTATCGGGCGAGGCCGCTCGCCGACGAGCCGGTGTAGAGCGCGACCAGCGTGGCGTCGACCCGGTTCTGGGTGATGCCGAGGCGGGCCTCGGTGTCGGCCAACTGGAGCTCGGTCGTGGCCAGCTCGAGCCTGATCTCGGCCACCCGTGCCTCGGCACCGTCGAGCTCGGCGGTGACGTCCCCGATCTGCAGGTCGTATTGGCCGATGGTCGCGTCGAGCGCCTCGAGCCGGACCTGAGCCTCGGCGAGCTGGTCGAGCAATGCCGTCTCCTGCTCGGACGCCTCGCCCACCTGCTCGCGTAGCTCCTCGATCCTCTGGCGGATGTCGTCCTGGGTATCAGCGCGAGAAACCTCGGGAGCGAGCGGGACGAGCGCCGCGGTGACCGCCGCCATCGCTACCAGCGCCGCGACAGCGCGTCGAGGCCCCCACCACATCTTCAACACCATCATCATCAACCACACTAGCCACACGGGCGGGCGCGGGCTCAGCGCTGGGGCTGGGGCGCGCGCGCCACCAGCTCAGCCCCGACGGGCCGGGCCCGGTGGGTCCCGGTGGGCCGGGTGGGTCGGGTGGGCCGGGTGGGTCCCGGTGGCTCCCGGCCGAGGTGGGCCGGCCCGGCAAGGCATGGGCCTCCGGCCGGCTCAGACCTCGAGGAAACGTCGGAGGCCGATGGCCGAGCCGACCATGCCGATGACGGCGCCGAGCGCCAGCACCGACCATCCGATGCTCAGCGCGTCGCCGGTGGTGACGTAGAACGCGCTGAACAGGTCGTTGGCGTCGGCCACCTGGCTCGCGAGCACCTTCTGCAGGCCGATGATCCCGAAGAAGGCCAACAGCGCGCCGAGGGCCCCCTCCACCAGACCTTCGAGCATGAAGGGGATGCGGATGAACCAGTTCGTGGCCCCCACGAGCTTCATCACCTGGATCTCGCGCCGGCGGGCGAAGATGGCCAGGCGGATGGTGTTCACGATGAGGAACAACGAGGACGCCAGCAACACCGCGGCGATGGCGAAGAACAGCAACCGCACGTTGGACCGGAGCTTGATGAGGAACCTGACCGAGGAGTCGGGCGTGAGGACACGCAAGATCCCGGGACGGCCTTCGAAGCTCAGCCGGAGCTCCTCGGTGAACGCGGCCCCCTTGGGCACGATCTTGAAGCTGGTCGGGAGCTTCTCGGGATCCGACAGTGACGAGATGAACTGCGGCTGGTTGGCGAAGAGCTCCTTGAACTCCTCGAACGCCGCCGGCTTGTCGAGGAAGGTGAAGCTGGCGACCCCGGCCAGATCACCTTGTGTCAGCTGGTCGAGCGCCAGGCGGATGTCCTCGATCTGGCTGTCGGTGGCGTCGGGCTGCATGTAGATCTGCATGTCGACATCGCCCTGCCAGCGGGCCACGCCGTGGTCGACCATCGTCGACAACAGGAGCACGCCGCCGAAGAGGAAGAGCGAGACGGTGACCGTGAGCACCCCGGCGATCGTCATCAGGAGGTTGCGGCGCAAGGAGGTGGCGGTCTCGCGCGCGAAGTATCCGAACTTGCTGAACATGGCGGGGGCTCAGCTCCCGATCCCGTAGACGCCACGCTCCTGGTCGCGCATCACCGCGCCCCGATCGAGCTCGATCACTCGGCGGCGCATGGCGTTCACGATGCCTTCGTCGTGGGTCGCCATCACGATCGTGGTGCCCGTGCGATTGATGCGATCGAGCAGGCGCATGATGCCGACCGAGGTGGCCGGGTCGAGGTTCCCGGTGGGCTCGTCGGCGAGCAGGATCAACGGCCGGTTCACGAACGCTCGGGCGATCGAGACCCGCTGCTGCTCGCCGCCGGAGAGCTCGTCGGGCTTGTGGTCGCTCTTCTTGGCCAGGCCCACGAGGTCGAGCACCTGCGGAACCTGGCTCTCGATCACGTGGTTGGGACGGCCGATCACCTGCAGCGCGAAGGCCACGTTCTCGTAGACGTTCTTGTTGGGCAGCAGCTTGAAGTCCTGGAAGACGCAGCCCATGTTGCGGCGTACGTACGGGATCTTCCAGTGGGCCAGCTTGTTGACGTCGCGGCCGGCCACCAGGATGCGGCCTTCGTCGGGAAGCTCCTCGCGCAGGAGCAGCCGAAGGAACGTGGACTTCCCCGAACCCGAAGGTCCGACGAGGAACACGAACTCACCCTTGGCGATGTCGACGCTCACGTCGCGCAGAGCGCTGACGGAACCCTTGTACGTCTTGGAGACGCTCTCGAGCCTGATCATGAAGTGCCCAAAGGCTAGCCCAGCCCCTCCATCGACCCCAGGTCATGCGCTGGGATCAGCCGCTGGGCCTCGGCGAGGGGTAGTGGTCGTGGAATCGATCGCATGCGATCGAACGCACGACCACCTGACCGCCCGGGAGGTCCCGGACCGTCTCACGCGGCGGGGGCCGTCAGCCTTCGCGGCGGCGCCATTGGAGCCAGGACTCGATGAAGTCGTCGAGGTCGCCGTCGAGGACGGCTTGCACGTTGCCGGTCTCGTGGCCGGTCCGCAGGTCTTTCACGAGCTGGTAGGGCGCCAGCACGTAGGAGCGGATCTGGTGGCCCCAGCCGGCGTCGGTCTTCTCGCCGGACAGCGCCGCCTTCTGCTTCTCACGCTCGTCGCGCTCGAGCTCGAACAGCTTGGCCGCCAGGATCTGCATGGCCTTGGCCTTGTTCTGATGCTGGCTGCGCTCGTTCTGACAGGCCACGACCACGCCGGTCGGGAGGTGGGTCAGCCGCACCGCTGACGATGTCTTGTTGACGTGCTGACCCCCGGCGCCCGACGCCCGATAGGTGTCGATGCGGAGGTCCTTCTCGTTGATCTCGGGCTGCTCGGCCTCGTCGAGCGTAGGGATCACGTCGAGCGCCGAGAACGCCGTCTGGCGCCGGGAGTTGGCGTCGAAGGGCGAGATGCGCACCAGGCGGTGCACCCCGCGCTCGGCCTTGAGCAGGCCGTAGGCGAAGCGGCCCTTGACTGTGAAGGTGGCGGTGGACACGCCGGCTTCTTGTCCGGGCAGCAGCTCGTCGATCTCGGCGTCGAACCCGCGACGCTCGGCCCAGCGGATGTACATGCGCAAGAGCATGTCGGTCCAGTCCTGGGCGTCGGTGCCGCCGACGCCGAAGCTCAACTGGCAAATGGCATCGCGCTCGTCGTACTCGCCCGTGAACAGGGCTCGGAGCTCGAGCGCGTGCAGCTCGCGGGCCAACGTGGCGATCTCGGCCTCGATGTCGGCTTCTTGGCTCTCGTCGTCTTCCTCGCGGGCGATCTCGTGGAGGACCTCGACGTCTTCGAGTTGGCGGTTGAACCGATCGACGAGCGCGACGTCCTCGCTCACCTGGCTGAGCTCCTTGGTGACGGCCCGGGCCTCGTCGGGATCGTCCCAGAGGTCGGAACGCCCCGCGCGTTCCTCGAGCTCGGCCTTCCGGGCGCGGGCCGCGTCGATGTGCAGGTAGCCGCCAGCGTCGGAGACGCGGCGCCTGATCTCGACGAGGTCTTCCGAGAAGTCACGCATGGCAGTGCCCGACGCTACTCAGCAACCAGGGCTGGTCCTGAAAGGGGCCGCGGCGGGGCCACAGCCCGACGGCCGGCCACCGTGCCCCGTCTCGTCGATGGCCCACAAACTGCAGGGTAGGAGGCCCACAAAATGCATAGTTGAGTACCTACATAATGCTGGACAGAGCTATCACCGACGAGGCCGCCGAGCTGCTCGCCACGTTCCGCGTGCGCATCATCGGCGGGGCCCGACAGGTCGGAAAGTCGACCCTCGCGTCGAGCCAGCTCGGTGTCGAACCCACCCACGTGTTCTCGCTCGATGACTCCGCCCTCCTCAACCAGGCAATCGATGACCCAGCTGGCTTTGCCCGCGCACTTCCTCACGGCAGCGTCATCGACGAGTTCCAACGTGCCGGCCAGCCTCTGCTCCTCGCTATCAAGCAGATCGTCGATGCCCATCCCGCCAAGGGCCGGTACATCCTCACGGGATCGGCCAACTATCTCGCACACCGCGGCACCACCGAGACCCTGGCGGGCCGCGGTGGCCGGTTGCAGCTCTGGCCGCTCTTGATCGGCGAGCGTCTCGGTCGGCGCGAGAACTTTCTCGATCAGCTCTTCGACACCAACCGTGCCTGGCACGCAGCCACCGCCTCGGCTGCCGATGCGGGCAATCGAGAACAGATCATCACGTGGATCCTCGAAGGTGGTTTCCCCGAGGTCGTCCTCCACCAGCTGACCCCCCGGAGTCGCGCCCGCTGGTTTGATGCCTACACCGACGATGTCGTCAACCGAGAAGCGCTGCGCCCGGTCGCCGAGGTCCGCTACGAGCACGAGCTCCGCCGGCTCCTGCGCGCGCTGGCGGCCAGGATCGGGACGGAGCTGGTCATCGCCGACCTCAGCCGCGACCTTGGCCGCGACCTTGGCCTCGACCGGGCAACGGTCACCAACTACGTCTCGATCCTGGAAGCGGTCAACCTGGTGCACCTCCTGCAAGCTTTCTCGCCGAGTGCCACCACAGCAGCCAAACGCCGACCGAAGATCCATCTCGTCGACTCGGGCTTGGCGGCGCACCTCAACGGCGTCGGCGAACGAGATCTCTCGGCGCTGAGCACCAGTCGCTTGCTGGGCCCGATGGTCGAGCAGTTCGTCGCCACGGAGGTGCTCAAACAGGCGTCCTGGTCGAGCACGGGCGTTCACGTGTACCACTACCGCGACCGTGAGGATCGCGAAGCCGACATCGTGCTCGAGGACCGCCGAACCGGGCGGGTCGCGGCGATCGAGGTGAAGGCATCGAGCTCGCCGGACGCTCGCGGCGCCAAGCACCTCGCCTACCTCCGCGATCGGCTCGGCGACCGGTTCACCATCGGCGCACTGCTGCACCTCGGCCCGCAGTCGCTCCCGCTCGGAGACCGTCTATGGGCCCGTCCGATCAGCTCCCTCTGGAGCGCGAGCGACAGCGACGGGTGACCGCGCCGACGGCGCTCACTTGCCGTGACACATCTTGTACTTCTTGCCGCTGCCGCAGTGGCAGGGCTCGTTCCGGCCCGGGATCTTCTCGGCCCGGACGGGCTGGGCGACCGGCGGCTGGCTGGGACCGGGGCGGAGACCGGGACCAACAGGGCGGAGACCGGGACCAACAGGGCGGAGACCGCCTGCCGCTCGCGAACCGGGAGGTCCGCCCGTCCCCGCGGGCACCGGCCGACTGGGCACGCCGAACGCCCCCGGAGCCCCCGGAGCTCCCGCCGAGCGGGCCGGGGTGGGCTGCCCAGCTGCCGGACGAGGCTGCAGGGCCTGGGGGGGAAGGGTTGCCGGCGCGCCGGCATTCGCAGCGGCCTCCGCCACCGCGGCCTGGCGCAGCGACGCCGCACCGGTGACGGGATCCTCGGGCGCGCTGTAGGTGAGGTTCTTGGGCTGCGCAGCCTCGACGGGTTGCTGCACGACCTCGAGGTGGAACACGTAGCGCACGAAATCGTCCTGGATGAGACCCATCATGGCCTCGAACATGTCGAAGCCCTCGCGCTGCCATTCGGTGAGGGGATCCTTCTGGCCCATGGCCCGCAGGTTGATGCCCTCCTGCAGGTAGTCCATCTCGTAGAGGTGCTCGCGCCAGTAGCGGTCGATCATCGACAGCATCACGCGGCGTTCGATCTCGCGGAGACGCTCGGCGCCGAGGCTCTCTTCCTTGGCCTCGTACTGGGCGATGGCGTCGGTCTCGAGGAGCTTGGTCAGCGCCCGCTTGTCCTCGATGGCCTTGAGCTCCTCGAGCGTGGCCTTGGTGGGGAAGGCCAGCTTGATCTGGGCCAGGAGGTCGTCGATCGACCAGTCTTCGGGATACTCGTCGTTGCAGTGCGTCGACACGGCCCGGTCGATGGCGGCCTGGATCCATTCGAACGCCTGGTCGCGCAACGACCGTCCCTCGAGGATCTGCTGGCGCAGCGCGTAGATCACCTTGCGCTGCTGGTTCATGACCTCGTCGTACTTGAGGACGTTCTTGCGGATCTCGAAGTTGCGGTCCTCGACCGTTCCCTGGGCCCGTTCGATGGCCTTGGTGACCATCTTCGAGTCGATCGGTACGTCGTCGGGCAGGGCCTTGCCCATCACCCACTGCATGGCGCCGGTGGCGAAGAGTCGCATGAGGTCGTCTTCGAGCGACAGGTAGAAGCGGCTCTCGCCCGGATCGCCCTGACGGCCCGACCGGCCCCGGAGCTGGTTGTCGATGCGGCGGCTCTCGTGGCGCTCGGTGCCGAGCACGTAGAGCCCACCGAGCTCACGGACCGTCTCGCCTTCGGCCTTGCACTCGGAGGTGAACTTGGCCAGGAGCTCCGGGTAGCGCTGCGCATACTCTTCGGCCGTCTCGCCCTCGGGCAGGACGGCCTGGCGCATCAACTCCTGCTTGGCCATGCCCTCGGGATTGCCGCCGAGGAGGATGTCGACACCACGGCCCGCCATGTTGGTGGCCACGGTGACGCCGCCGACGCGGCCCGCCTGCACGACGATCTCGGCCTCACGTGTGTGCTGCTTGGCGTTGAGCACGTTGTGTGTGACGCCGCGCTCGGTGAGCAGATGCGAGAGGTACTCCGACT
>VFJJ01000133.1 GCA_009886115.1 Actinomycetota bacterium | reverse complement strand
GGGGGGGCGGTGGGGGGGTGGGAGGGCGGGAGGGTCAGGCGGTCGGGATTCGCAGGGCAGCCAGGCGCCGGCGGTGCCAACGACTGTCGCCGTAGAGCACCTGGTCGAGCAGGGCCCGCTTGAGGAACAGATGGCTGTGGTGCTCCCACGTGTAGCCGATGCCGCCGTGGAGCTGCACGCCCTCTCCGGCCACGGTGACCATGGCGTCACCCGTGTACGACTTCGCCATCGAGACCGAGGCGGCGGCGGCGGGATCGTCGGTCGCGAGGTGGACCGCGGCGTCGTCGACGGTGACACGGGCCGACTCCAGCGCGATCAGGAGATCGGCGCAGCGGTGCTTGTAGGCCTGGAACGAGCCGATCACCCGTCCGAACTGCACCCGCTGACGGGCGTAGTCGACGATCCCCTCGAGCACCCGCTCGCCCGCACCGAGCGCGTCGGCGGCCAGCGCCGCCGCGCCCCAGTCGAAGACCCGTCCCACGATCGCCGCGGCATCGGCGCGGCGCGCCAGTACCCGGCTGGCAGCCACCGTGGTGCCGGCCAGCTCGACCGTGGCGAAGCGACGGGTCAGGTCGGCCATCCGCACCGGTCGGACCGTCACCGTCGGATCGGCCGTCTCGATCAGGGCCACCACGTGCTCGCCAGCATCGTCGATGGCCTCCACCACGATCGCCACCGAGGCCGCGGCCTCGGCCACCACGCCGATCGTCCCGGTCAGGACCACGCCGCCATCCTCGGCGGCCTCGCCGTCGCCACCCAGACCAGCGGCCCGACACGCGACCGACGGGCTCGAACCTGGCCGCGCCAGCGCCACCACCACCACGTCGCCCGACGCCATCCGTGGCAGCCATTCGGCCTTGAGGACTTCGGGGACGGCTTCCGCGGTCAACGCCGCCACCCCGAGCACCGCCGAGGCGACGAAGGTCGCCGGCGCCAACGCCCGTCCGAGCTCGTGCACGATCACGGCCAGCTCCCGGAACCCGGCGCCGGCACCGTCGTAGGCCTCGGGCACGGCGATCGCCGGCCAGCCCAGCTCGCCCATTCGTCGCCACAGCTCGGTGTCGACATCGTCTGCCTCTTCGAGGCGGCTCCGGACGCGCTGCGTGTCGCACCAGCGGGCGAGAAAGGCCCGGGCCGACTCCCGCAGCTCCTCGAGGTCGATGCCGTCGATGCCGTCGACTCCGTCGACTCCGTCGTTACCGTCGTTACCGTCGTTACCGTCGACTCCGCCGTTGCTCGCACTCGCGCCTGCCCGCACTGCGCCGCCCATCAGTCCATCCCCGGTTCGCGCGGCAGCCCGAGCACACGCTCGCTGATGAGGTTCCGCTGGATCTCGTTGGTGCCCCCGGCAATCGTCCACTCCCACGAGGTGATGTGGTCGACCAGCCATTCCCCTGAGATCCATCCCGAGGCCCGGGGCTTCGAGATCAGCACGTGGGCGTCGACGCCCGAGAGCTCGACCCCCAGCTCGGTGAGTCGCTGCAGCAGCTCCGAGTAGCAGACCTTGACGATCGACGCCTCGGGGCCCACCCCGCCCCGGCGAAGGAGATTCTCGACCATCTTCAGACACAACAGGTTGAGCACCTCGACATCGGTGTGACAGCGCACCAGTCGGTCGCGGATCTCGGGATCGTCGAGCGCCGGGCCGCCTCCCGGCACCGTCGACCGACGGGCCGTATCGACGATCATCTCGAAGCCGGTCCGCAGGCGCTCGGCCAGGTCGAGGATCGTCGGACCACGCTCGGCCGACAGCGTGGCCTGGGCGATGCGCCAGCCGTCGTTCTCGGCCCCGACCAGGTTCTCGGCCGGTACGCGCACGTCGGTCAGGAACAACTCGCAGAACTCGGCGCCGCCGCTGGCCTGCCTGATGGGTCGCACCTCGACACCGGGCGTGCGCATGTCGAGGAGGAAGTAGCTGATGCCCTTGCGCTTGGGGGCGTCGGGATCGGTGCGGGCGAGGAGCAGGCACCAATCGGCATGGGCGGCACCACTCGACCAGATCTTCTGCCCGTTGACCACGAAGTCATCGCCGTCGCGCACGGCTCGGGTGCGCAACCCGGCCAGATCGGATCCGGCCTCGGGCTCCGAGAACCCTTGGCACCACACGGTTCCGTCGAGGATGGCCGGGAGGTGGCGTGCCTTCTGCTCCGCCGAACCGGCGTGAGTGAGCGTCGCGTAGGTGTGGTACAGGCCGATGAACGCGAGCGACGCGCGGGGCGCGTCGGCCCGCGAGAGCTCCTGGAAGAGCACGATCTGCTCGGCCAGGCTCGACTCGGAGCCACCCCACTCGTGCGCCCAGTGGGGCGCGGCGTATCCGGCTGCGTGCAGCGTCGTGAACCACTCTCGTTCGAACGCGACCGCTTGGTCGTCGGAGCAGGCCTCGAGGGCCTCCCGCCAGCCCGGGACCACGTTGGCCTCGCACCACTGCCGGACCTCGGCCCGGAACTCTGAGAGCACATCGAGCTCGGCGAGCATCCAGGCTCCTGGGTCGAACGACGGCGGGTCGAATGGCGGCGGGTCGGGGATCGCGCTTCTCAGTCGGTGACGGTGATGGCCCGCTCGGGGCAGTTCGCCGCTGCGGTCAACGCTTCCTGACGCTGTGACTCGGCGAGGTCGCCTTCGACGAGGAGCACGCTGTGACCCTCGTCGTCGGAGTCGAACAGCGCCGGGACCAACGTGTAGCAGCGTCCGTGGCCCGTGCAGGCGACGTGGTCGATGATCACCTTCATCTTCGGTCGGCGCCTTTCACGGAGGGGACGGGTCAGGGGCGAGCCTGGCGGGGCGTTGCTCGACGAAGCTACCCCAGCCGTCGAACGTCGCACGAGGCTTCGCTGACGGGTCCCCGGTCGCACCGCGCCCGCACCCCGTGGGGGCCGACGAGATGGTCGCCGTTAGTCTCCCGGACGCATGGAGACCGACGACGCTGCACGAGCCACGATGCGCCGGGCCTGGACCGTGCTCGGTGTGGTGGGGCTCAGCAACTTCCAGATCGCCATGACGTTGTCGATGATCTTCGTCGTGTTCCCCGAGTTGGAGGGGGCCTTCCCCGACTCGTCGCCGGCCACCCTGTCGTGGGTCGTGAACGTGTTCACGATCGTGGGCGCGGCGACCGTGGTGCTGGGCGGTGCCGTGTCGCAACGCCGCGGAGCCAAGCAGACCATGCTCACGGGCACGATCGTGTTCACCCTCTCGTCGATGGGCGCGGCCGTCGCACCGACCGTCGGGGTGCTGATGGCCTGCCGTGTCGGCCAGGCCCTCGGCGCGTCGCTCAGCGCCCCCGCCGGGGCCACCATCATCTTCAGCCAGTTCCCCCTTGCCCGGCGAGCCACGGCGTTGGCGTGCTGGGCCGCGATCGGCGCGGTGGGTGCTGCGCTGGGGCCGTCGCTCGGTGGCGTGCTCATCGACCTCGGGAGTTGGCGCTGGGCCTTCTGGATGAACCTGCCCGTCGGAGCCATCGCCATCGCGGCCGCAGCGTGGCTCATCCCGAGCACGCTCCCCTCGGCCAACAACCGCATGCCAGACGGGCTCAGCGCCGGTGCACTCCTGGTGGGGTTGGGCGTGCTCGTGCTCGGCTTGGTGCAGAGCCCCGAGTGGGGCTGGGCCGACCCCCGCACCCTGGCGTCTCTGCTCGGCGGCTTGCTCGTGCTCGGCGGCGTGATCAGACGGTCGATGCGCCATCCCCGACCGCTGCTGCGCCTCGATCTGTTCCACGAGCGCACCTTCGCCGTCGGCAATTCGGCGCTGCTCGTCTACTCGGTGAGCTTCTTCGGGTTCCTCCTCGCCAGCGTGGTGTTCCTCACCGAGGTGTGGGACCTCTCGATCCGGCGGGCGGGCCTGCTCACCACCCCGATCTTCGCGGTGACCGCGATCACCTCGGTCGTGGCCGGTCGGCTCGGCGAACGCATCGGGTTCCACCGCACGATCGGTATCGGCGGGATCCTCTGGGCGACCGGGTCGGCGTCGATGGCCCTAGCGCTCGACGCGACGCCGTCGACGACTCGTTGGCTCGCCGCCGTGGTCGTCACCGGACTGGGCTCGGGGCTGCTCTGGGGCGGGTTGACCGCCTGGGCCCTGGCCGGGGTGGCCCCCGACGAGATGTCGGCCGGAGCCGGGCTCAACCAGACCCTGCAAGGGCTCGGGAACACGCTGGGTGTCGCCATCGTGGTCACGGTGCTCGGCGACGTCACGTTCGGCGACGTGGGCACGTTCCCGGTCGTGTGGGTGGCGTCGGCCGGGTTGACGATCGCCGCCACGGCGATCGTGTGGTCAGACCGCTCCCGGGTGGTCGTCCCCGGGCTCGTGAGGATCCCAGGCGAGCGCTCCCCCGGGCCGATACGCCGAGGTGACGGCCCGGCCGAGGTTGGCGGCTTGCCAGGCGACCTCGTGCACCATCGAGCGGGGCAGGGCCAGCCCGACCGGATCGACGTCGAGAAGCTCCCGTAGCTGCGCCGTCCAGCTCGCCGGGTCGAGGTCGTCGATCCGGCCACCCCGATTCTCGGCCAGCATCACCCGACCGGCGCGCCCGCCGCCCACAGAGAACGTCTCGCCGCTGACGGGCGTGTCGCGATGACACAGCCACACCACGAACGACGCAACGGGCTCGACGGGGAAGTGCTCGCCCAGCAACTCGGTGATGGGCCCGGGAGGTAGGAGCTGCGTGAGACGGGTCCACGCCGTGGGCATGATGGCGTTGACCGCGATGCCGGACCGTCGACCCTCGTCGGCCAGCGATCGAGCCAGGCCGTACATCGCCGACTTGGCCGCCGAATACGCGCCGGCCCCACCACCGGCCCCGAACATCGCCTGCGACGCCGTGAGCACCACCCGCCCGCCGCCCGCGGCCACCAGGTGGGGCCACGCGGCCCCGGTGACCGCAACCGAGCCTGCGAGCGTCGTGGCGATGGTGGTCGCCCATCGTGCGGGTGCGTCGGGCCCGATCGGACCGCCACTGGCGACGCCGGCGTTGTTGACGACGATGTCGAGCCGGCCGTACTCCTCGACGGCTCTGGCGACGATCGCGTCGCCGTGGGTCACGACATCGTGGTCGTCGGCCACCGCTGCGCCACCCGCGGCCGCGATCTCGGCGACGACCGACGAGGCCGTGGGGGCCGGCTGGCCGGCGATCTCGACACCCACGTCGTTCACCAGCACCCGACAGCCCCGCTCGGCCAGCATCAGCGCGTGCGCTCGGCCCAATCCGCCACCGGCGCCCGTGACGATGGCGACCAACCCGTCGAACCGCAACTCCGCAACCGTCACCGCTCACTCCCCCGTGCACGACCGCCGCCGACCCGGTGGTCGGGTCTGGCATCCTGTCACGCCCCGAGCGTCGGTCTCAGGGTTCGGCACGGACCGACCGCCGACCGCCGGCGGGCTCGCCCGGCGCCGCTGGCCCGAGCCGTCCGAGGTGGCCCGGTGGTGCGCCCGGTAGCGTCGAGGCCATGGCATTCAGTGAGTACCTCGTCTCTGAAGTGGCCCACGATTTCGCCGACGGGCACCTCAGCCGCCGGGAAGCCTTGCGGCGCTTGGGGATGCTGGGTATGGCGGTTGCCTCGGCCGGTGCGCTCCTCGCTGCCTGCGGCGGCGACGAGGCAGCCGATACTGCCGCCGATGCTTCCACGCCGTCGAGCGCGACCACCTCGCCGACCCCGCCGAGGCCCCGGCCGCGCTGGGCGCCGCTCCGCTCGATCGACTGCTGGGCGATCTCGACGCCGGCATCGACGAGCTGGGACGGCGAGCGGCCGGTGTGTCGATCGGCGCCGTGGGCTTCTGCTTCGGCGGAGCCATGACCTGGTCGCTCCTGGCGAGCGGCGACGACCGTATCGCTGCCGCGATCCCCTTCTACGGACCGGCTCCCGCCGACGCCGACTTCAGTGGCTCGACGGCGGCCGTCCTCGGGATCTATGCCGAGCTCGACACCCGCGTCAACGTTTCGCGCGATGGCGCACAGGCGGCGCTCGAAGCTGCCGGTCTGATCCACGAGATCGTCACGTTCCCCGGCGTCGACCATGCGTTCTTCAACGACACCGGGCCCCGCCACGACGCGTCGGCCGCAGCCGGCGCCTACACCCTCATCCTCGATTGGTTCCGCCGTCATCTCGCCTGACGGGACCGGCCGGCCCACCGGAAACACCGATTCCAGGCGCTCCGACGGCCCCGAGCACCGCCGGGAAAAGAGGCTAAGGTTTTTCCGGCGTGACCGGTGGTCCACAGGTGAGGGTGCACGATGACGGACGAGATCTCGTACGACCCGTACGACTACGTGCTCGATGCGGATCCGCACCCGATGTGGAAGCGCATGCGCGACGAGCGTCCCCTCTACTTCAATGAGCGCTTCGACTTCTACGCCGTCTCACGGTATGTCGATGTCCGTGACATGTCGGTCGACTGGCGTACCTACAGCTCGCACTACGGCAGCGTCCTCGAGTTGATCGATGCCGGGCCCGAGGTGATCGAGCAGGCCCGGAACATGCTCTTCGAGGACCCACCGATGCACGATGTGCACCGTTCGATCCTGGCCCGCACGTTCACACCCCGGCGTATCTCGAGCCTGGAGACGGGGATCCGGGATCTGTGCCGGAGCTACCTCGACGAGGTCTCGGGCCAGGACACGTTCGACCTCGTCAGGGTCTACGGCGCCAAGATCCCGATGATGGTGATCGGGATGCTCCTGGGGATTCCCGAGGCCGACCGCGAGCACGTACGCGAGCTCGCCGATGTGCAGGTGCACCGCGACGAGGGCCAGACCGACTATCCCGTCGACGCCCAGTTGAAGATGGTCGAGTACTTCCGTGGGCTCGTCGCCTTGCGCCGCAAGGAGCCGGCCGACGACCTCATCACCGATCTCGTGAACGCCGACGTCGACGCTGGCGACGGCTCGACCCGCAAGCTCGAAGATCAGGAGCTGTTGCAATACATCAGCCTCGTGGCGGCGGCGGGCAACGAGACGGTCACGAACCTCATGGGCTGGGCCGGCATCACGCTGTACCGCAACCCCGATCAACGCCAGCGTCTCATCGACGACCCTGGACTCATCCCCAATGCCGTCGAGGAGCTCCTGCGGTACGAGGCGCCGTCGCCCATCCAGGCCCGGGTCGTGATGCGCGACGTCGAGGTGCACGGCCAGACCGTGCCCCAGGGATCGAAGATGGCGCTGCTCACCGGTTCGGCCGGTCGCGACGAGCGGCAGTACCCCGACCCCGACCGCTTCGACGTGACCCGCAAGCTCGACGGGCACGTGTCGTTCGGCTACGGGATCCACTTCTGCCTGGGGGCCGCCCTGGCCCGCCTTGAAGGGCGGGTGGGCCTCGAGGAGTTGCTCGCCCGCCACCCCCACTGGGAGGTCGACGAGGCCGGCTCGGAGATGGTGCACACCAGCACGGTCCGGGGCTGGGCGCGGATGCCCGTCAGCGTCAAGGGCTGAGGCGACCATGGGCCGCCACCCCGGGCTCAACGTCCTCGTCGCCGAGCACGGCGCGAGCTGGGTCCCGCACATGTTGTCGTACATGGACAAGAGTCGGGGCATGGGTCGCAACGGTCCCTGGATCGGCGGGCAGCTGAAGGAGCGTCCGAGCGCGATCTTCCAGCGGCACGT
>VFJJ01000043.1 GCA_009886115.1 Actinomycetota bacterium | reverse complement strand
GCGACGCTCGGTCGGCGTCGCCCGCTCGGGGAGCGCCGATGGTGTCGACGATCCGTGGGGCCACGAGCCCGACCCGCTCGTCGTTGAAGTGCGGCAGCAGACAGTCGAGCCAACCCGGAGCGGGACGGCAATCGGAGTCGACGAAGGCCACGAGCACGGTGGTGGCCCCGGCCCAACCCGCGTTGCGCGCCGCCGCCGGTCCGCCCGAGACCTCCCGGCGGATCACCACGACGCCGTCGGGGACCCCGAGCGGCATCGTCGAGCCATCGTCGACCACGATCACCCGACCGACCGCCCCATCCGGGGCTTCGCTCGCGTCACGTCCTGCGGCGCCTTCAACGGCACGTCCTGCGTCACGTCCTGCGTCACGTCCTGCGGCACGTCCTGCGTCACGTCCTGCGGCATCTTCAGCGTCATCTTCAGCGTCACCGCCGAGGTCGGCGACGAGCGCGGTCACGAGATCGCCGATCGGGCGGTCGCGCACGGGCACGACCACGGTGAGGTCGCTCAGCTTGAGCCGCGCCGCGCCCGGCCGAGGATGGGCGAGGCCCCCGTCGAGCAGGCGATCGACGAGTCGGCGTGTGGTGGGACGGTCGGGCAGCCGTTCGCCGGCAGCGAGACGCTCGACGACGGCGGCCCCGGCCTCGCTCAGGCGCAGCACCCGCAACGGTGAGCCGCCGAGCAGCACCCGTCCGCCGCCGAGGCGACGCACGCCCGGATCGAGGACCAGCGAGATCTCCGGCGCACGCGCAGTCGACGGCGCGGGAGTCGCGGCCCCGATCGTGCCTCGTGAAGGCGGTTGCGCCGCTACCATTCCCGTGATCTGCCTGTCATCTCGCCGAGCCGAGGAGCCCATCATGCCCGACGATGCCATCACCGCCGTGGACGCCCCCGTTCTCGATGACGACGATCTCGTCGACGACGACCTGCTCGTCGAGGAGATCTCGATCGACGGGATGTGCGGCGTCTATTGAGCACGCTCGAGGTCGAGACGAGCCGAGTCGTCGACGGTCCCGATGACGACCTCGATGCCGGTCCGGTGGGTGACCACCCCGGCACCGCCGACATCGGGTTCGACCCGGCCCGTCCCTACGCCCTGCATCCCCAGGTGGCTTTGCGCCCCGAGCCGTTCGGCGCTCTGGCGTACCACTACGGGAACCGGCGTCTCGTGTTCTTGAAGCGCAACGCCCTGGTCGCGCTGGTGCGCTCGCTCGGCGATCATCCGACCGTCGATGCCGCGCTCGACGCCGCCATCGCGACCGGAGCGTTCGACGCCCGTCAGCGCTCGTCGTACCTCAAGGCCCTGGCGTCGCTCGCGGCCTCCGAAGTCCTGTGCGCACCCGCACGTGAGGAGACCTGATGCCCCCCTCGCCCGGATCCACCACTGCGGCTGCTCCTCGCCTGGTCGAGCAGCTCAAGAGCGGCCTCGACGCCCCCATCTGTCTCACGTGGGAGCTCACCTACGCCTGCAACCTCGAGTGTGTGCACTGCCTGAGCTCCAGCGGGCGACGCGACCCCCGGGAGCTCACCACGGCCGAGTGCAAGGCGGTCATCGACGAGCTGCACGACCTGCAGGTGTTCTACGTGAACATCGGTGGGGGCGAGCCCATGGTCAGGCGCGACTTCTTCGAGCTGCTCGACTACTCGGTGTCGCGCGGTGTCGGGGTGAAGTTCTCGACCAACGGGTACTTCATCGACGCCGAGAAAGCCCGTCGCCTCACCGCGACCGACTACATCGACGTGCAGATCAGCCTCGACGGGGCCGACGCCGCGACGAACGACGCGGTGCGCGGCGTCGGCTCGTACGACGCCGCCCGCCGGGCCATGGACCATCTCGCGGCCGCAGGTTTCGGCCCCTTCAAGATCTCGGTGGTCGTCACCCGCCAGAACATCCCGCAGCTCCCGGCCTTCGAGGCCATCGCCGACTCCTACGGCGCGCAGCTGAGGCTCACCCGGCTGCGGCCGTCGGGTCGCGGGGCCGACGTGTGGAACGACCTGCATCCCACGAACGCGCAGCAGCGCGATCTCTACCGCTTCCTCATCGAACGCCCCGGCATCCTCACCGGCGACTCGTTCTTCCACCTCTCGGCCCTGGGCGAGAGCCTGCCCGGCCTCAACCTCTGCGGGGCCGGACGGGTCGTGTGCCTGATCGACCCGATCGGCGACGTCTACGCCTGCCCGTTCGTGCTGCACGACGAGTTCCGAGCCGGGTCGGTGCGCGACCGGGGCGGCTTCACGAGCGTGTGGCGGGAGTCCGAGCTGTTCGTGGGCCTGCGCGAGCCCCAGTCACCGGGTGCGTGCGCATCGTGCGGCTCGTACGACGCCTGCGGCGGCGGATGCATGGCGGCGAAGTTCTTCACCGGCCTGCCGCTCGATGCCCCCGATCCTGAGTGCGTGTGGGGCAACGCCGACGACGCACTCGCTGCCGTCGACCCGGCCTCGCTGCCGTCGTCCGGGCCCGGGCACTCGAAGATCCCCAAGGCCGACGCCCGTCCCGCCGTGTCCACCAACGTCACGTTGAAGCCCACCCGGCACCGGGTCGTAGTCTCCAGCTCGTGAAGCTGCTCGAGCCCCTCCGGCTCGGGAACCGAACTGCCCCCAACCGGATCGTGTTCGGTGCGCACGAGACGAACCTGGGTCGCCGCCGGGCCCTGTCGGAGCGTCACGTCGCCTACTACGAGCGTCGCGCCTTGGGCGGGGCGGGCGTGATCGTGGTCGAGGACGCCTCGGTGCACCCGTCCGACTGGCCGTACGAGCGGGCTCCGCTCGCCTCGGCGTGCGCACCGGGCTGGCGGACGATCGTCGATGCGTGTGCCGCCGCGGCTCGAGGCGAGGGCGTTCGGCCACTCGTTCTGGCCGGGCTCAACCATGCCGGATCGCAGGGCTCGTCGGCGTTCTCGCAGCTCCCGATGTGGGCGCCGTCACGGGTCCCCGACGTGGCGACCCGCGAGGTTCCGCAGGCCATGGAGCCCGACGAGATCGCCGCGGTGATCGCCGGGTTCGCCGAGGCCGCCCGGGGCGCGCTGGCCGCGGGATGTGACGGTGTCGACGTGAACGTCGGCCAGTTCTCGCTCATCCGCCAGTTCCTCTCCGGGCTCACGAACCAGCGCAGCGACGAGTGGACGGGGTCCGACGGCGGCCATGACGACGGCCTCCGCCTGCGATTCGCCCAGCGCGTGCTGGCCGCTGTTCGTGATGCGATCGGCCCCGACGCCGTTCTGGCCATCCGGCTCTCGTGCGACGAGCTCGCCCCCTGGGCTGGCATCGTCGCCGACGTGGGTGCCCTGGTCGCCGCCGCGCTGGCCGAGACCGTCGATGCCATCACCGTGGTGCGGGGCTCGATCTTCTCGACGGGCGCCACGCGGCCCGACGGCCACACCGAGCCCGGATTCAACCTCGGTCTCGTGGCGCAGATCCGAGAAGCCGTCACGGCTGTCCGACCGGGCGTCGCGGTCGTGGCCCAGGGCTCGATCGTCGAGTGGGGCCAGGCCGAGTGGGCGCTCGGCGGCTTCGACGATCCGGCCCGGGCCGACGCCGTCGAGATGACCAGGGCCCAGATCGCCGACCCCGACCTGGGTGCGAAGGTCGCCGCCGGCCACGCCGACCGCGTGCGTCCGTGCCTGCTCTGCAACCAGAAGTGCCAGGTGCGCGACGGCCGCAACCCCATCGTCAGCTGTGTCGGCGAGCCCCGGTCGGGCCACGAGCTCGACGACCCCGATCCCTGCGCCGGCGTCGACATCGGCGTCGACATCGGTGAAGGAACCGGACGGACAGCCGGCGCGCCACGCGACGTGCTCGTTGTCGGGGCGGGTGTCGCCGGCCTGGAGTGCGCCCGGGTCGCCGCAGCCCGAGGACACCGGGTGCGCCTCGTCGAGCGGTCGAGCGGGCTCGGCGGATCGGTGCGGACGGCCGCGGCGGGCTCGGGTCGGTCGAGGCTGGCGCTCATCGCCGACTGGCTCGAAGCCGAGTGCCGCCGCCTCGGGGTCACCATCGAGACCAGCAGCGAGATCGAACCGGGGCTCGTCGAACGCATCGCCGGCGACCACGCCGTCGTGCTGTGCACCGGCGCCCGTCCAGGGCTGCGGCCCTACGCCGGTACCTCGCCGCCGTCGACCGGCGGGGCCCCCGCGCGCGGGTCGGGCGGGGCATCGTCGAGCGGGTCGAGCGGCGTCGTGGTGTGGAGCGCATCCGACCTGCTGGCCACCGAGCGCCGGTCGCCCACCGGCACCGTCCGGGGTCTAGACGCGGCGTTGCCGGAGGGCCCGGTCGTGGTCTGGGACCCCGTCGGAGGACCCGTCGCCGTCTCGATCGCCGAGCTCCTGGCATCGCGGGGCCGGCAGGTCACGCTGGTCTGCCCCGACTTCACCGTCGGCACCCAGCTCTCGCTCACCGGCGACCTGGCCCCAGCCAACACCCGGCTGCTCCAAGCGGGCGTCGCGCTCGTGAAGCGATCGGTGCTGCGGAGCCTCGGTACGACCGGGGTCGTCGTCGAGGAGCGGTACACGGGCCTCACCACGGTCATCGCCTGCGCGGCGCTCGTCGATTGCGGCACGCTCCTGCCCGACGACGCCCTGTGGCGCGCCACCGGCGAGCGCCATCCCCGCGCCGGCGACGCCGTCGCCCCGCGCACCATCCACGAGGCCATCCTCGAAGGTCGACGGGCGGCGCTGGCGCTCGACGGTCCGGGGGCCTGACCGATGCCCACCGTCGCGCGCTATCCCCGCTTGTTCAGCCCGCTGCGGCTCGGACCGGTCACCGTCGAGAACCGGGTCGTGTTCAGCGCCCACCTCACGAACTACGCCGAGGACGGCCACGCGACCGATCAGCACGCTGCGTACTACGAAGCCCGGGCCGCGGGGGGTGCGGGGCTGATCATCACCGAGGAGCACTCGGTGCACCCGACCGACTGGCCCTACGAGAAGCTCATCCACGGGTTCTCGCCGTCGGTGATCCCCGGGTACCGGCAGATCACCGACGCCGTGCACGCCCACGGCACGCCGATCTTCGCCCAGATCAACCACAACGGCGGGCAGGCATCGTCGATGTACTCCCGCTTGCCGGTGTGGGCCCCCTCGAGCGTGCCCGACCCGCTGTTCCGGGAGGTGCCCAAGGAGCTCGAGGTCCGCGAGATCGCCGAGATCGTGGCCGGATACGCCCTCGTGGCCGGGCACTGCCGCCAGGGCGGCTTCGACGGCATCGAGCTCCAATGCTCGCACTCGTCGATCGTGCGGGGCTTCCTGTCTCTCGCCACGAACCACCGGACCGACGACTACGGCGGCACGTTGGCGCGGCGGGCTCGGTTGCTGCTCGAGATCGTGGCCGCAGTCAGGGAGACGATCGGGCGCGACCTGGCGCTCGGCGTGCGCCTGTGCGGCGACGAGCTGATCGAGCACGGCACGACCATCGACGATGCTGTCGAGGTGGCCCGGATGGTCGAAGCCACCGGGCAGGTCGACTACGTCAACACCTCGATCGGCGTCGCCACCGCGACCCTGTACATGATCGAGGCGTCGATGCACGTGCCGCCCGGATACGCCATGTTCATCCCGAGCGCGATTCGCAAGGCGATCTCGTTGCCGGTGGTCGGCGTCGGTCGGTTCAAGGACCCGCTGCAGGCCGAGCGGGCCCTCGATGCCGGGCACTGCGACCTCGTCGGGGTGGTGCGCGGCCAGATCGCCGACGCCGACTTCGTGGCCAAGGCCCGTTCCGGTCATGTCGACGACACGCGCCTGTGCCTGTCGTGCAACCAGGAGTGCGTCGGGCGGATGGGTCTCAACCGCTGGCTGGGCTGCATCGAGAACCCGCGCACGGGCCGCGAGGCCGAGCGGGGCCGGTGGGCCTCGGCGGTGGCCCTGGTCGACCGTCCGCAACGGGTGGTCGTGGTCGGGGCGGGCCCGGCCGGGATGCAGGCCGCCATCGCCGCCGCGAATCGGGGTCATCGCGTGACGGTCATCGAGCGCGATCCGGTGCCGGGCGGGCAGGTCCGTCTGGCGGCCACGGTGGCCAACCGGGCCGAGCTCGGCGACGTGATTCGCAACCAGGTCACCGAGTGCCGCCGGGCCGGCGTGACGATGCGCTACGGCGAGGAGGCCTCGGTCGACTCGCTGCGGGCGCTGCGGCCCGACGTCGTGGTGGTCGCCACGGGTTCGGTGCCCGAACGGCCCTGGTGGGTACCGCAGGTCGACCCGTCCCTGGCCGAAGCCCCCGGGGCGCTGGTCGTCGATGTGACCG
This sequence comes from Actinomycetota bacterium, assembly GCA_009886115.1. GTDB lineage: Bacteria > Actinomycetota > Acidimicrobiia > IMCC26256 > VFJJ01 > VFJJ01. The sequence continues at coordinate 60,850 of VFJJ01000043.1, read as the reverse complement.
ACGTGCTCGCCGGACGGGCGGCACCGACAGGCCGGGTGGCCGTGTTCGACGAGCTGGGGTTCCACCAGGCCACGTCGGTCGCCGAGCTGCTCGCCGATCGGGGCTGCGCGGTCGAGGTGATCACCCCGGGCATGGTCGTGGGCCAAGACCTCGGGATCACGCTCGACCTGGAGCAGTGGTGGATGCGAGCGTCGGCCAAGGGCATCGCCCAGACGACCGACACCCTCGTGATGGGTGCCGGGCCGTGCGCCGACGGCCGGCCGGGCCTGGCCTTGCAGCTCGTGCACCATCCGACCGGCGGGTCCGAGCTCCGCGAGGTCGACTGGCTGGTGTTGTGCGTTCCCGCCGCGCCCGCCGACGGTCTCTGGCGGGCCTGTCGCGACGCCGGGATCCGGGTCGAGCGTGTGGGCGACTGCGTGGCGCCGCGCCGCATCCACGCCGCGGTCGTCGAGGGGCAGCGGGTGGGGGAGCGGTTGTGAGCGCGCGCCGACCCGATGAACCACTCGACGCCGGTCGGGGCGCGCCTCGACCGGCTCGTCGAAGGGGCCCCGACGGCCGCTTTGTGGCCCCGGCCGCTGGCGCTGCTCCGGCGGTTGGTGCTGTCCCGGCGGCTGGTGCCCCCGTCGACGCGGTCGGGGGCACCGATCCCCGCGCCCATCCCGGCCCCGACACCGGTCTCCGGACCGTCGCCAGCGGCGATCCCGACGCCGGGATGCTGGCGCTCGTGCCCGTGCGTGACGGTCAGCTCCCGCTCGGGGCCGACGAGGTCGTCGCCGAAGCCGGCGGACGGGTGTGGCTCGTGGGCTCGGGCGTCGTCGAGGCCGCAGCGACCCTGGCCGTCCCCGCGCGCCTGCTGCGGGTCTCGGAGCTCGGCGTGTACGCACCGGCGGCGTGGGCGCAGGCCCTGGCAGCGGCACTGGCATCGGAGACGGTCGTGGTGCTGCCGGCCTCGGCCGACGGCCGAGACCTCGCGCCGCGGTTGGCCCATGTCCTTCATCGACCCCTGGTCGCGGGCGCGGTCCGCATCGACCTCCACGGCGCCACGGTCGTGACCCACCACGGCGGGGTCGAGACCGACGTGCGCCTCGCCGGCCCGGCGGTGGCGACGCTCGTCCCCGGCTCCCGAGGCATCGCGGCCGGGGTGAGTGGGGCGCCCGGGCCTGGCGCGACCTCCGGCCCGGCCGCGCCGGCACCTTCCGCGAACGAGGTCACGTCGGTCGTGGTGAGCGTCGGAATGGGGGCCGGCGATCCCGAGCTGGTGGAGCTCGTGGCTGCCGACCCGAGCACCGTCGACCTGGCCGAGGCCCGCCGGATCGTCGCCGGCGGCCAGGGTTTGGCCGGCCCCGACGACGGGGCGAGCACGCAGCGCTTCGACCTGCTGGCGGCCATCGGCGCCCGCTTCGGAGCCTCGCTCGGCGGAACCAGGGTCGCCACCGACGCCGGCTGGCTCCCCTTCGAGCGCCAGATCGGGACCACGGGGGTGGCCGTGAACCCCCGGCTCTACCTTGCCTTCGGGATCAGCGGCGCCGTGCAGCACGTGACCGGTCTGGGTGATCCCGACCATGTGATCTCGGTGAACACCGATCCGAGCTGCCCCATGATGGGCCTGGCCGACCTGGCGATCGTGAGCGACGCCCGGGCCGTGCTCGATGCGCTGGCCCGGCTCATCGCCGTCGACCCCGCCGAGCCGTTCGACCCCGCCGAGCCCGTCGACCAGGACGCACTCCCGAGCGTTGGAGGAACATGACCGCGGCCCCCGACCCGTTCGACGTGATCGTGGTGGGCGCCGGCCCGGCGGGATCGGCGGCTGCGTTGGCCGTCGCCCGGGCCGGGCTCCGGGTGGCCCTGCTCGAGCGCGGCCCGTTCCCCGGGTCGAAGAACATGTACGGCGGCGTGATCTACGGACGGGTCCTCGACCAGGTCATTCCCAATTGGTGGGACGAGATTCCCATCCAGCGGTGGATCACCCGACGCGGCACGATGATCCTCACTCCCACGCAGAGCCTGTGCCTCGACTTCCGATCGCAGACCTGGGCCGGGCCCCCGTACAACGGCGCGACGGCGCTGCGCCCCGACTTCGACGCGTGGCTGGCGGCCAAGGCCGAGGCCGCGGGCAGCGTCCTGGTCACCTCCACGGTGGCCACCGATGTCGTGCGTGACCCGTCCGGGCGGGTGGTCGGTGTGGTCACCGACCGGCCCGACCCCGCCACGGGCGCTTCGACCTCAGCGCTACGAGCCCGCGTGGTCATCGCCTGCGACGGCGTCAACTCGTTCATCGCCAAGGCCGCCGGCCTGTATCCGGGGGCGAGCGAGCAGGCCGAGCACACCACGCTCGGCGTCAAGGAAGTGCTGCGACTGCCCCGGGAGAGCATCGAACAGCGGTTCAATCTCACGGGCCGTGAGGGTGCCGACTTCGAGGTCGTCGGCTGCACGATGGACGTCCCCGGGGGCGGCTTCCTCTACACGAACCTCGACACGATCTCCGTCGGCGTCGTGCTGCACCTCCCGGGCCTGGCCGCGTCGAAGCACCGCCCCGAGGAGATCCTCGCTGGCTTCAAGGCCCACCCCTCGATCGCGCCATTTGTCGCCGGCGGCGAGATCGTCGAGTACTCGGCCCACCTGATCCCCGAAGGCGGCTACGACCAGATCCCCACCCTGGCCGGCGACGGTCTGCTCGTGGCCGGCGACGCCGCCGGGCTGTGCCTCGCGGCCGGGGTCTGGCTCGAGGGTGTGAACTTCGCGATCGGCTCGGGCCTGGCCGCCGGGGCGACCGCCGTCGAGGCCATCCGCAGCGGCGACACGACCGCGGCGCGAGGCCTCGCCGGCTACCGCGCCCGACTCGAGGCCAACTTCGTGCTCGCCGACCACAAGAAGCTGCGCCGGGTCCCCGAGTTCCTCTTGTCGGGGCGAGCCCAGTTCCAGTATCCGCAGCTCACGTGCGACGTCGTCGAGGACCTCTTCACGGTGCGCAACCCCGCCCCCAAGCAGGGCATCGCTCGGCTCGCGTGGAAGTCGGCCCGCCGATCCAGGGTGCGTCTGCGTGATCTGGCTCGCGACGGTTGGACAGCGATCAGGAGCTACGGCTGATGACCAACGACTCGTCCCGAACCTGGCCCCGGGTGTCGTTCGACGACCGGATGGGCACCGTCGAGTTCCGTGTCTCGCCGACCCCGCACATCGTCGTCGACGGCGACTCGTGCCGGGGATGCTCGACGCGGGCGTGCGTGACGGCCTGCCCTGCCAACCTGTTCGTGCCCACGTCCGACGGGGGCATCGTGTTCAACTACGAGCAGTGCTTCGAGTGCGGCACCTGCTACCTGGTCTGCGACACCGAAGGGGCCATCAGCTGGAGCTACCCCGAGGGCGGCCACGGTGTCGTCTTCCACGCGTCATGAGCGTGGCGCTGGCGGTGTGCTGGAAGCTCGTGGCCCGGCGGTTCGAGGTGGACGCCCTCACCGGGACGGTCACCGTCGACCGTCACAGCCTCGGACCGTCGCCCGCCGACGAGGCTGCACTCGAATGGGCGCTACGGATCGCCGACGCCGCGGACGCCGCCGACGCTGCTGACCGGGCCCACCGGGTTGCGCCCTCCGACGGCGTTGGTCCTGCCGACGGCGTTAGCCCAAGCGTTAGCCCTGTTGAGGGTGCTGGTCGCGGAGTGGCGCCGCTGGAGCGTTCGACCGTGACGGTGGTGTGCGTCGGTCCGGCCGCGGCCGATGCGATGCTCCGTGAAGCCCTGGCCTCGGGTGCCAGCGCGGCGGTGCGCATCGACGGCCTCCCGGACGACGCTCCGTCGCCGGTCGTGGCCCACCAGCTCGCCGGGGTGGTCGACGGATCGCACCTGGTGGTGTGCGGGAACGCGTCGCTCGACCGGGGCTCGGCCTCGGTGCCGGCGTTCCTGGCGGCCGAGCTCGGCGTCGGGCAGGCCCTCGGTGTGGTGACCATCGACGTCACCACCGGAGTCGTCGAACGTCGCCTCGACGGGGGCCGCCGCGAGCGACTCCGTCTCGGTTCGCCGGTCGTGATCTCGGTCGAGGGCGGACCGGTCCGGCTCCGTCGGGCCAGCCTCGCCGGAGTGCTGGCGGCGCGCGATCAGCCCGTTGGCGTCGTCGTGGCCGCGTCCGCCGCCCGGCTGACGGTGTCGGAGCGTGTCGATCCCGTGGTCGTCCGACGCGGCCCCTATCGTCCGCGTCCCCGGGTGCTGTCGCCGCCGTCCGCCGAGCTCACGCCGCTCGAACGCATCCTGGCCCTCACCGGAGCGCTCGTCGATCGCAGCCCCCCTCGGCTCGTGCATCTCGAACCTGAGGAGGCCGCAGCCGAGATCGTCGGACAGCTCCGGACCTGGGGATACCTCCCGTGACCCGCTCGGGTCGCGTGCTGCTGAGGCCTCGCCCGGCGGGTCGCGACGCGGTCTCGGCGCCGGCCGTCGGCTGATGGACCTGGCGCACGCGACCTGGACCGAGCTGAGCCAGGTTCGAGCGGGGCCCGATGCCCACGAGACGTTGCTCGTGCCCCTGGGGGCGACCGAGCAGCACGGGCCCCACCTCCCGTTCGACACCGACACCGTGGTGGCCACCGGCGTGGCCCGGGCCGCAGCCGGTCGGGCCTCGGGCCTGGTCGTGGCTCCGGCGCTGGTCTTCGGTGCCTCGGGCGAGCACCAGGGCTTCCCCGGCACCCTCTCGATCGGCCACGACGCGCTCCGGGCCGTGCTCGTGGAGCTGGGCCGATCGGCGGCGCACACCTTCGCCCGAACGGTGTTCGTGTGCGGCCACGGCGGGAACGCCCCGACCGTCAGGCAGGCCGCCGACCAGCTCTGTCGCGAGGGACGGCCGGCGATCGCCTGGTTTGCGTCGGTACCCGGTGGCGACGCCCATGCCGGTCGCACCGAGACCTCGCTGATGCTGGCCCTCGCTCCCGAGACCGTCCGGCCCGTCCGACCGGTGGGCAACACGACGCCGCTGGCCGAGCTCCTCGACGGGCTCCACCTCGACGGGGTGCGACCCCACGCCCTCGACGGGGTGCTCGGTGACGCCACCGGCGCCTCGGCCGCCGAAGGTCGGCGTCTGCTCGACGGGCTCGTCGATGCACTGCTGGAGCTCCTCCGCCCGGGTTTCTCCTCCACGGCGCCGACCCCGGAAGGGTGAACGGCTCGGTGCTGGCGCGTGGCGGTCGGCGGTCCGAACTGGCGGGCGGGAAGCGCTGACGGGCCACGGCGCGAGTAGGGTCCGGCGCCGATGAGCCCGTCCCGCCAGCCCGCCGCGTTCACCGATGGTCGGGCGCTGCTCGACGCTCTGACGCTCGACGTCGTGGGTCGCCGGCGCGAGATCGAGATCGTCGTGGCGGCCCTGGCCGGGAGCCGTCACGTGCTGCTCGAAGGCCCACCCGGGACCGGGAAGTCGACGCTGTTGCGCTCGGTGGCCCACCGGTGCGGTGTGCCCTTCGAGTTCGTCGAGGGCAACGCCGAGCTCACGCCGGCCCGCCTCGTCGGCGCGCACGACCCGGCCCGGGTTCTCAGCGAGGGGTACGGCCCGTCGACCTTCGTGCCCGGCCCGCTGGCCGTGGCCCTCCACGAGGGTGGCCTGCTGTACCTGGAGGAGATCAACCGGATCCCCGAGGAGACGCTCAACGTCCTCGTCACGGTGATGAGCGAGGGCGAGCTGCACGTCCCCCGGGTCGGTCGCATCGCCGCTTCGCCCGGGTTTCGGCTGGTCGCAGCCATGAACCCGTTCGACGCGGTGGGGACGGCACGCATCTCGGCGGCGATCTACGACCGGACCTGCCGCATCGCCATGGGCTACCAGAGCGCGGCCGACGAGGCCGAGATCGTGGGGCGGGCCGTGGCGCCGTACACCGAGGCCGAGGATGTCGGCGCGTCCGGCCGGCGGTGGCGCCAGCGGGTCGTGGAGCTGGTGCGAGCCACCCGCGAGCATCCCGAGGTGCGGGTCGGATCGTCGGTGCGGGGGGCCGTCGACTGCGAGATCCTGGCTCTCGAGCTGGGGCTGATCCGGGCCCGGCCGCCGCGCCAGCGTTCGGTGGCTCTCGACGCTGCGGTGAGTGCGCTGTCGGGTCGGATCCGCCTGTACGAGGGCTCGTCGCGCACGCCCGAGTCGGTGATCGAGGAGCTCTACGACCGCATCTTCCCCGCCGACGACGACACCGACGACACCGACGCCGGGGACGGCACCGGGAACGACGACGACGTCGGTGACGATCGGGACGACGGCGAGCGTGAAGCCGGGGCCGCGGGAAAAGCTCCAGCCCCGTTCCCGGCCGAGGCTCGGCGGGACGGGGCCTGATCCGAGAGGGCGACGAGGCCGCAGACGCCGTCCGCCAGGAGCGTCGTCGCACCACCGCCCGGCAGCTGCTCGCCCGGCGCCCCGAGTTCGAACGGGTCTCACCCCAGACCGGCGAGCTCGACGTCGATGCGTTCGCCCAGGTGTTCGAGGAGTCCCCCGACGACGCGCTCGGCCTCCTGGCCGACCTGGCGAACGTGACGGACGCCCAGCTCAAGGAGCTCGCGCGCCGGCTGGCCGGGCGGGTGATCGTCCGCTTCGCCCGAAGTGATGCGCTCGCTCGCCGGGGCATCGAGCGTCTACGCACGGCCCGATGGAGCGACGGTGGCGATCTCGACATCGACGCCTCGCTCGACGCTCTCGTCGAGGCCCGCGCCGCCGGTCGAGCGCCGGCCATCGACGAGCTCCGGTCGCGCGATTGGGTGAAGGCTCGCCTGGCCGTGTGCCTGCTGGTCGACCGCAGCGGCTCGATGGGCGGGGCCCGACTGGCGGCCGCGGCCGTCGCTGCCGCCACCGTCGCCTGGCGGGCGCCCCTCGATCACTCGGTCGTCGCCTTCGCCGGTGACGCCATCGTCCTCAAGTCCCAGGACGTGCCCCGCGACGTCGAGGAGGTCGTCGACGACCTCCTCGCGCTCAAGGGGTACGGGACGACGAATCTCTCGCTGGCCCTGCGCGTGGCTCGTGAGCAGCTCGAACGAAGCCCGGCGCGGCGCAAGGTCGTGATCTTGCTCTCGGACGGCCGTCCGACAGCAGGCACCGATCCCGTGGTCGAGGCCCGGCGACTCGAGCAGTTGCACGTGGTGGCACCCCTCGGCGACGCTGAAGACGCCAGGGCGCTGGCCCGGGCCGGCGGGGGACGCTGTGTGGAGCTGGCCGGCCCATCGCGGGTGCCCGAGGCGCTCCGGGGGTTGATCGCATGACGGTCGGATCACCGTGGGTGGCATGCCTGCGACCAGCAAGCCGATGGCCGGCAGGGTCGCAGCGATCTCGAGAGTGAGCGTCAGCGCCGCCAGCGTGGGCGGATACCGTCTCGCCGCCAACCGCAGGGGCCGTCCGACCGGGACCGAGGACCACTGACGGCGAGTTGCCGCCCGCCGGCTCGCCGGAGGTCGGCGCCCTCGGCGCGCACGGCGCGCACGCCGGTCGCCGGCGAGGCGGGGCCGCCGTGCGGCACGGGACCCGGTCCGGGGTCGGCGGGGTCGATCGACGTCGACGGTGGCACTAGCGTACGGCGAACGATCGGGCCGAGTCGGCGAGACGAAACGGTGGAGAGCATGAAGACGCGTGCTGCGGTGCTGTGGGACGGGGCCAAGCAGTGGTCGGTCGAGGACGTCGATCTCGACGGGCCCAAGACCGGTGAGGTCCTGGTCAAGATGGCCGCAGCAGGGATGTGCCACTCCGACGAGCACCTCATCACCGGTGACATGCCCGCCGCCCCGAACATCATCGGCGGTCATGAGGGTGCCGGCGTCGTGATGGAGGTCGGCCCGGGTGTCGCCGACCTCGCTCCGGGCGATCACGTCTCGTTCTCGTTCATCCCGTCGTGCGGCCGGTGCCGGATGTGCTCGACGGGTCGACAGAACCTCTGCGACACCGGAGCGATGCTGCTCTCGGGTCGGATGCTCGACGGCACGAGTCGGGTCCGGGCCAAGGGGATCGAGCTCAACTCGATGTGTGCCATCGGGACGTTCTCCGAGCACACGGTGTGCAGTGAGATGTCGCTCGTCAAGGTGGAGCCCGACCTCCCGATGCCGCAGGTCGCGTTGGTGAGCTGCGGCGTGGCCACCGGCTGGGGATCGGCGGTCAACCGGGCCGAGGTCACGGTCGGCGACACGGTCGTCGTCGTCGGATGCGGCGGGATCGGCATGAACGCGGTCCAGGGCGCCCGGATGGCCGGAGCTCGGTACGTGGTGGCCGTCGACCCCCTCGAGTTCAAGCGCGAGACCGCCATGAGCCTCGGGGCGACCCACGCCGTCGCCTCCATGGAGGAGGCCATGCCGCTGGTCCAGCAGCTCTCGTACGGTCTCATGGCGAACTCGGTGATCCTGTGCCCGGGGGTGCTCACGGGCGATCTCATCGCTCCGGGCATGGCCCTCACGGCCAAGGGCGGCACCTGCGTGGCGACGGCCGTCGCTCCGATGATGCAGATGGACGTGCAGCTCAGCCTGCTCGATCTGACGCTCATGAACAAGCAGCTCAGGGGCACGCTGTTCGGATCCTGCAACCCTCGTGTCGACATCCCCAAGCTGCTGGGGCTCTACCGAGACGGCCTCCTCAAGCTCGACGAGCTGATCACCACCACGTACACGCTCGACCAGATCAACGAGGGTTACGCCGACCTCCTGGCCGGCAAGAACATCCGCGGTGTCATCACCTTCTGAGGGCGCTGCCGATTCTGGGGGCGCTGCTGGCTCCGAGGGCGGCCCCGGCGCGGCCCCGGTCGCCATCGTCACCGGGGCCGCACGCGGCCTCGGGGCCGCGACCGCTCGACTGCTCGCCAGCCGGGGATGGCGGGTCGGCCTGGTCGACGCCTGCGCGCCCAACCCGGCCGTGCCGTACCCACAGGCCACGGTCGCGGAGCTGGAAGCGGTGCGCGACGCCTGCGAGGCTGCGGGGTCGCCGGCGATGGCCCTGGTCGCTGACGTTCGCGAGGCTCACTCCCTGGTGAGGGCCGTGACCGACGTCGTCGCGCGCTTCGGGCGTCTCGACGCGGCGATCGCCTGCGCCGGGCTCATGGGCGGCGGACCACCAGCCTGGGAGACCCCGTCCGATCTGTGGCGCGAGCTGTTCGCCGTCAACGTCGACGGGGTCCACCACCTCGCCGGGGCGGCCATCCCCGCCATCGTGGCCACGGCTCCTGCGGGTCGGGGACGGTTCGTCGCCGTCGCCTCCGCGGCCGGTCTCACCGGCATGCCCCGGCTCGGCGCCTACAACGCCGCCAAGCACGCGGTGGTCGGCTACGTCCGCGGCCTGGCCTGCGATCTCGGGCCGCTGGGCGTGACCGCCAATGCGGTCTGTCCCGGGTCGATGCGCACCCCCATGCTGGCAGCCTCGGCTGTCATCTACGACCTGGCCTCGGTCGACGACTTCGCCGTGCACCACCTCACCGGCCGCCTCCTCGATCCCCAGGAGGTCGCCTCGGCCATCGCCTACCTGTGCTCGCCCGAGGCCAGCGGCCTCACCGGCGCGGTCATCCCCGTCGACGGCGGCATGACGGTGTAGCGGTCGCTGAGAGGCGCCCGAGCCCGCCCTCGGCCGCCTGCCGCACGAGCGATATGTCCGTTCAGGGCGAAACGCGCTCAACCTGGACGGGTCCGGTTCCGATGTGTTGGGACAGACACGGGAGCCGCGGCACCGCCGCGCGACTCCGCAAGCCGGGCCGAGGGGGCGCATCGATGATCCAGGTTCTCCGACGCAGGACGCGACGCGACGACCGGGGGTTCACCCTGGTCGAGCTGCTCGTCGTCGCGCTGGTGCTCGGCGTGTTGATCGTGATCGCCGTGCCCACGTTCTTGAGTGCCCGAACCCGGGCCGACAACCGCGAGGCGCAGTCGGTCGCCCGCAACGTCCTGACCGCAGCGAGGATCCTCTACGCCGACGCCTCCACCTACGGCGACGCCGAAGCCGCGCTGCCCACGATCGAGCCCACCTACACCTACCTGGCCCCCGCCGCTCCGTCGAACGACGTGGAGGTCGTCAGCGTGGGGGTCACGTCGAACGACCAGGAGCTCGGGATCGCGGTGATGGCCACCAGCGGGACCTGCTACGTGATCCACGACGTCGTCGGGGTCGAGGCCAGTCCCTTCTACGGCTCCACCACCGATGCCTCGCTCTGCACCGCGAACCACGCCCTGACCGTCACCAGCGGGACGACCTGGTAGTCCGACGAGCCCGTGCCGGAGGGGCCAGCCCGCCCGGCCCGATCGGTCCTGGTCGAGAATCGGGGAGGAACGCATGGCCACAGAGGTCGCCATAGGGTGCACGGTGCTGGGGCTGCTCGTCGGTTCCTTCCTCAACGTCGTCATCTGGCGTGTTCCCCGGAAGGAATCGGTGGGGTCGCCGGGCTCGCACTGCCCGCAGTGCGACCACGTGCTCGCACCCCGCGACCTCGTCCCCGTCGTGTCGTGGATGCTCCTCAAGGGGCGGTGCCGGCGCTGTCATGCCCAGATCGGGGTGCGCTATCCCCTCGTCGAGCTGGGAACGGCGGCCCTGTTCGGCGCCGTGGCGATCCGCTTCGACGGGTCGTGGCAGATCCCGGCGTTCTGCCTGCTGTTTGCCGCGCTCTTGGCCATTGCGGTCATCGATCTCGAGCACTACATCGTGCCGAACCGGATCGTGTACCCCGTGGGGTTCGCGTCGTTGCCCCTGTTGGCCCTGGCGGCGGCGCTCGACGACCGGTGGGGTCAGGTTCCCCGAGCCCTCGGGGGCGCCGTGGTCGCCTTCGCGTTCTTGTACGTCCTCCACATCGTGCAACCCCGCGGGATGGGCTTCGGCGACGTGCGGCTGTCGGCAATCCTCGGCCTGTACCTGGGCTGGCTGGGCTGGGGGCACGTGGCCCTGGGCCTGTTCTCCGGGTTCCTCTTCGGAGCCGTCGTGGGCGTCGTCCTCATGGCCTCGAAGAAACGTGGCCGCAAGCAGCACATCCCGTTCGCCCCGTTCCTCGCCGCCGGGACGATCACCGCCGTTCTGTGGGGGGCCCCGCTGCTCGACTGGTACCGCGGCGGCTGAGCGTCGGAGCGTCGGCCGGGCCGGAGCATTCGCCCGTCCAGGTGAGCCCACGTCGCGAGTCGACCGGTAACCTCTGCTCGTGCTGCGCTTCCTGACCGCCGGCGAATCCCACGGACCTGCGCTCGTCGCGGTCGTCGAAGGCTTGCCGGCTGGCCTGCCGGTGCTGATCGAGGACCTCTCGGAGGAGCTCACCCGTCGGCGGATGGGCTACGGGCGCGGCCCCCGCATGCGCTTCGAGCAGGACGACATCGAGCTGCTGTCGGGCGTCCGCCACGGCGTCACGATCGGCTCGCCCGTCTCGGTGCTGATTCGCAACACCGAGTGGCCGAAGTGGGTCGAGGAGATGTCGCCGGCACCTGGTCGCACGAGCAAGCCCCTGCGCGAGCCCCGACCCGGCCACGCCGACCTCGCAGGGATGCAGAAGTACGGCTTCGACGACGCTCGCAACGTCCTCGAACGGGCGTCGGCGCGCGAGACGGCCGCCCGTGTCGTTGCCGGTACGCTGGCCAAACTGTTGCTGGGCCATCTCGGCGCCAGCGTGATCAGCCACGTCGTGCAGATGGGCACGGCGCGAGCCTCGTCCGATTCGCGGCCGGGTCGCGACGATCTGCCGATCATCGACGCGTCCCAAGTGCGGTGCTTCGATCCGGTGGCCGAGGTGGCCATGATCGAGCAGATCAAGGCGGCGGCGAAAGACGGCGACAGTCTCGGGGGGGTTGTCGAGGTGCTCGGCTTCGGCCTGCCGCCCGGGTTGGGCTCGCACGTCCATTGGGACCGGCGCATCGACGCCCTGCTCGCGCAGGCGCTGATGAGCATCCAGGCCATGAAGGCCGTCGAGATAGGCGACGGCTTCGATGTCGCGTCGCGACGGGGGAGCGAGGCCCACGACGAGATCCTCTGGGACGCCGAGGCCGGTGCCTATGTCCGTGGAACCCATCGGGCGGGTGGCGTCGAGGGCGGCATGACCACCGGCGATCTGCTCGTCGCCCGCGTCGCGATGAAGCCCCTCTCCACGCTCAACCGGCCGGTGCTGCGGACCGTCGACGTCTCGACCAAGGCCGAGACGGTCTCGTTCAAGGAACGCACCGACGTCACGGCCGTCCCGGCCTCGGGTGTGGTCGCCGAGGCGATGGTGGCCCTCGTGCTGGCTTCGGAAGCGCTGCGGAAGTTCGGCGGCGACACCGTCGACGAGCTCGTGCGCAACCACGCCTCGTACCTCCAGAACCTCCGGTGAACGGTCCTGCTCCCGGGCCCGGTCCCGGTGGTGCTTCTGGGCCCGATCCCGGCGCTGGTCGCTACCCCGCCCGGCACCTGGCGCTCGTCGGGCTGATGGGCGCGGGCAAGACCAGCGTCGGTCGAGCCTGTGCCCGGCGGCTCGACCGTGCGTTCGTCGATGTCGACGAGGTCGTCGAGCTCGCCACCGGCCGGGTGATCTCCGAGATCTTCGCGACCGACGGCGAGGCCGCGTTCCGCCTGCTCGAGCGCGACGCGCTGGCCGAGGCCTGTGCCGGCATCGAGCCCGGGGTGATCGCCTGCGGGGGCGGAGCGGTCATCGATCCTGACAACCGGCGGGCGCTGCGGGCCGCCTGCTGCGTGGTCTGGCTGCGCGTGCCGACCTCCACCCTGGTCCTGCGCGTCGGGTCCGGCAGTGGTCGGCCGCTGCTCGCCGGCGTCGAGGCCATCGAGGCCCGCCTCGACCGGTTGGGCCGGCTCCGGGCCCCCGCCTACGTGGCCGCCGCCCATGTCGTGCTCGACACCGAAGGCTGCTCGGTCGACGAGGCCGCGTTGGGCGTGCTCGACGCGTTCACGAGGTGCACCCGGTGAGCCCGGCGGCGGCGCGGCCGGTGCGGAGGGTACCGGTCAGGTTGGGCGACCGGTCGTACGACATCGTCGTGGGCCCCGGTGCGACGGCCCTGGTCGGCGACGTGGTGGGCGCTCGGACCCGGGTGGCGGTGGTGAGCCAGGCCGGCCTGGCCGAGCGCTACGCAGCCCCCATCGTGGCCTCGCTCGTCGACCGGTCCATCGCCGCTGAGCTGTTCCTCATCGGCGACGGCGAGCCGGCCAAGAGCCTCACCACGGTCGAAGCGCTCTGTCGGCAGTTCGCCGCGTGGGGGCTGCTGCGCGGCGATGCCGTGATCGCCGTCGGTGGCGGTGTGGTCGGTGACACTGCCGGGTTCGCGGCCTCGGTGTACCACCGGGGTGTCGCCGTGGTGCAGGTTCCGACGACGCTGCTGGCCCAGGTCGACGCGGCGATCGGCGGCAAGACGGCGGTGAACCTGCCCGAAGGCAAGAACCTGCTGGGTGCGTTCCACCAGCCCATCGCGGTGCTGGCCGACACGAGCACGCTCACCACGCTCCCCGAGCGCGAGTACCGGGCGGGGCTCGGTGAGATCGCCAAGTACGCGTTCCTCGACGGCGCCCCGGAGCCGCCCGGCGACCTGGCCGAGGTGCTGGTCCGTGACGCCGAGGCCATCGACGGGCGCGACGCCGCAGTGCTCGCGAGCATCGTGGCCCGGTGCGCAGCGATGAAGGCCGCGGTGGTCGCCGCTGACGAGCACGAGCGTCTCGGCATCCGGGCCGTCCTCAACTACGGGCACACCCTGGCCCATGCCATCGAGACCCTGGCCGAGTACGACGTGCTCCACGGCGAGGCCGTGGCCATCGGACTGGTGTTCGCGGGGACCTTGGCCCGAGCCCTCAAACGGGTCGACGCCGCGTGGCTGGCCCGCCAGCACGACGTGCTGGCCGCGCTGCGCCTCCCCATGGTGGCGCCCCCGGGGCTCGCTCGCGCTGAGCTCGTCGCGGTGATGCGGCGCGACAAGAAGTCCGAGGGCGGGCTCACGTTCGTCCTCCCCGGGCCGTCGGGTGTCACCCGCGTCGACGATCCGCCCGCGCATGCCCTCGACGTGGCATTCGCCGCCGTGGGTGTTGAATGACGTCATGAGCTCGCCGACCACATCGCCCGACCCGCTCGTCCCCCATGGCCCGGCCTCCAACATCGTGCTGCTCGTGCACGGGCCCAACCTCAACCTGCTCGGCCATCGCGAGCCGGCCATCTACGGCACCGCCACCCTGGCCGATCACGTCGCCGTCGCCCGCGCGACCGCCGAGGAGCGGGGCTGGGCGCTCGACGATGTCCAGTCGAACCACGAGGGGGTCGTGGTCGAGTCCATCCACGGTGCGCGGGGCCGATGCCGGGCGGTCGTGATCAACCCCGGCGCCTTCACCCACTACGCGTACGCGCTCACCGACGCGCTGGCGGCGTTCGAGGGGGTCAAGGTCGAGCTGCACCTCTCGAACCCGGCGGCCCGCGAGGAATGGCGGCGCCGGTCGGTCGTGGCCCCGGTCGTCACCGGCACGATCGCCGGCTTCGGCGGTGTGGGCTACCGGCTGGCGGTCGGGGCGGCGATCGACCTGGCCCAGCAAGCGGCGAGTCGGTGAGCCCGTCCACACGCGGGTCGCGCCCGGATGGCGCGGCACCCGTCGCACGCACTGCTCGCCTCGACGGGGCCTCGCTCACCCCGTGCGATGTCGCCGGCCGGCTCGATCGGCTGCGGGCGCGGGCGTTCACGACCGAACAGGCCACCGAGGTCGGCGATCCGGCGGCCGCCGAGTCGCCGCACGCAGCGCTCGGGGCCATCCTGGTGACCCGACTGGTCAACGTGCGCTACCTCACCGGGTTCACCGGCTCGGCCGCGATGGTGCTGGTCACGCCCGACGCTACGCTCTTCGTCTCCGACGGGCGTTACGGCGAACAGGCCGAGCTGCAGCTCTCGGCCGCGGGTGTGACGGCCACCATCGAGATCTCCAACCAGCACCAACAGACGATCGTCACCGACGCCGTCGCCCGTGCAGGTGTGCGGCGCCTCGGGTTGGAAGCCGACGGCGTCACCTGGGCCCAGCAGCGCTCGTACGCCACGACCTGGTTCCCCGAGTGTGAGCTGGTCGCCACCGAGGGCCTGGTGGAAGGCCTCCGGCGTCGCAAGGACGCTGGCGAGATCGCCCGGGTCGAGGCCGCCTGTGCGATCGCCGACGAGGCGCTCGCCGGGTGCCTGACCCGACTGGTCGACGGGCCGACCGAGCGTGAGCTGGGTCTCGAGCTCGAGATCGCGATGCGCCAGCGGGGGGCGTCGGGCACGAGCTTCGAGCCGATCATCGCGGCCGGCCCCAACGGCGCCCGTCCCCATGCCCGCGTCTCCGACCGTCGCATCGGCCCCGGTGAGCTGCTGATCCTCGATTTCGGCTGCATGGTCGACGGGTACTGCTCCGACATGACCCGGACCGTCTCGCTCGGCGATCCGGGGCCAGACGCCAGCCGGCTGTGGCACCTCGTCCTCGAAGCCCAAGAGGCCGGGGTCGCTGCTGTGCGGGCGGGAACCGAGTCCGTGGCGGTCGACGCAGCGTGTCGCGACGTCATCGAAGCCGCCGGTTGGGGAGAGCGCTTCACCCACGGCACCGGGCACGGGGTCGGGCTGGAGATCCACGAGGCCCCCCGGGTCGGGCCCAGGACCCGTGATACCTTGGCGACCGACGACATCGTCACCGTCGAGCCCGGCGTGTACCTCCCGGGTGTCGGGGGTGTTCGCATCGAAGACAGCGTCGTGGTCACCGACGACGGCTGTCGGATCCTCACCCGGACCCCCAAAGTGCTGTGTCTCTGAGGCGTTCGAGCGGCCCCCGGCTCGATGCGATCCCGTCCTGTCTGCACACCTGAGAAAGCGCTCCCATGGCCAATGTCTCCACCAACGACCTGAAGAACGGCATGATCCTCAACCTGTCCGAGGGCCTCATGAGCGTGGTCGAGTTCCAGCACTTCAAGCCGGGCAAGGGCGGGGCGTTCGTGCGCACCAAGCTCAAGAACTTCCGCTCTGGCGCCGTGATCGAACGCACCTTCAGGGCCGACGAGAAGGTCGACCAGGCCCACATCGAGCGGCGCGAGATGCAGTACCTGTACCGGGACGGCATCAACTTCGTGATGATGGACACCGAGACCTTCGACCAGACCGAGGTCGACGCCGCCGTGCTGGGCGACTCTGTGAACTACATCGTCGAGACCTCGATGATCGAGATGGCGTTCTACAACGGCGAGATCGTCGGGACCGAGCTGCCGGCGTCGGTCGAGCTCAACATCGCCCAGACCGAGCCCGGTGTGCAGGGCGACCGCGTCTCGGGGGCCCGCAAGCCCGCGACCCTCGAGACCGGGCTGGTGCTCCAGGTGCCGCTGTTCGTCGGTCCCGGCGAGCGGATCAAGGTCGACACCCGGTCCGGGGAGTACATGAGCCGGGCCTGACCGCTCAGCGGCCCGGCATGGGCCCGCCATGGGCGGGCACTGGGCGGGCACTGGGCGAGCCAGCCCTGCGCCCGGGCGAGGCCGGGGCACACCATCGAGAGAGACGAGACGACGTGTTGCGGACGAGGCGAGAGTCACGAGAACGTGCGCTGTCGCTGTGCTACGAGCAGGACATCCGCAGCTCGTCGGCGGCCACGGTGCTCGACGCGCTCCCGGTCGCGGCCGATCCCTACGCCGACGACCTCGTCAGGGGGATCGACGAGCACCGGGTCGAGATCGACGCGCTCATCGGGCGCTTCGCCGAGCGATGGAGCGTCGACCGGATGCCTGTCGTCGATCGCAACCTGTTGCGGATCGGTTGCTACGAGCTGTGCCATCGTCCCGAGATCCCTGTCGCGGTGGTCATCACCGAGGCCGTCGAGTTGGCCAAGCAGTACTCGACCGACGGCTCCGGCCGGTTCGTGAACGGGCTCCTGGCCCGGATCGCCGATCAGGTGCGTCCCGAGGGTCGGGGCGAGCTGCCCGACGTACCGGATGTGATCGAGCTGCCTCGTCCCGCCCTCGTCGAGGTGCCCGAGGGCGCCGTGCTGGAGGGCGTGGTGCTCGAGGGCGTGCTGCAGGAGGGTGTGTTGTCGGAGGGTGCGCTGTCGGAGGGTGCGCTGTCGGAGGGCTCCCAGTTGGAGATCGCGGGTGACGGTGAGGATGGGTGACGGTGCCGATGGGTGAGGCGGTGGCGACGATCGCGCCCGTCGAGATCGACGAGCCGATCGTCGACGACGTCGTCACGCCCGACGTGCCCTGGATCGTCATCGTCTGGAACGACCCCGTCAACCTCATGTCGTACGTGGTCTTCGTGCTCCAGAAGCTGTTCGGCTACTCGCGCGAGAAGGCCACCAAGCTGATGCTCGACGTGCACCACCTCGGCAAGGCCGTGGTGTCGTCGGGCGCCCGCGAGAAGGCCGAGGCCGATGTGTCCCGGCTGCACGCACACGGCCTGTGGGCGACGATGCAGAAGGACTCCTAGGCCGTCATGGCCCGGCGCTTCAAGCTCCTCCGCAACGGTTTCGTGCTGGTACGGATGCTGTCGGAGGAGCGCGAGCTCCTGAACCGCCTTCCCGGCGAGCTGCAACAGGTCGTCGGCGGTGCAATGGCCGCGGCTGCTCCCGACGAGGCCGGCGGGTCGGATGCCCCTGCGACACCGGGTGACCCTGATGCGCAGAACACCCCCGACGCGCTGGACGCGCCACGGCCGGTCGACCCGATCTTCGCCCGCCTGTTCCCCCGGGCCTACCTCGATCCCACCGAGGAGGAAGCCGAGACCGAGTTCCAGCGGCTCGTGCACGAGGATCTCGTGCGCGAGCGCCTAGCCGCGCTCTCGCTGGTGTCGGTGACGCTCGAACGGGCCATCACCAGGCCCGGCGGCCTCGTCGAGCTCGAGCTCAGCCCCGACGAGACGCAGGCCTGGCTGGGCGTTCTGAACGACGCTCGCCTGGCCCTCGGAACGGTCCTCGGCGTGACCGAGGACAGCAACGACGACGATCTCGATCCCGACGATCCAGAGACCGCGCCATTCGCCATCTACGCCTGGCTCACCATGGTCCAAGGCGCCCTCCTCGACGCCCTCATGAGCTGAACCCCATCGAGCACCTGTCGCTCAACGGGCAGAGATGCGGTTGAGCGACAGGTGTTCCGCTGGTGTGAGGTCTGGGGCACGCGGACGCGTACCCCGGATCGATCCGAGCCTGGGCCGCGGGCGCTCGCTAAAGTCGGCTCGTCTGTTTCGACCCGTTAACGGTGGTCCCGAGAGACCGCGACGGAGGATCCACCATGGCAGCCTCGACCCCGGCCTCGTCGGGCGCGACCCCCAGCCCAGGTGCACCGGCCCCCGAGCGGGGCCTTTCTGTTGCCCAGGCCCCGGTCGTCGATGCCACGGTCGTGCACGATCGCGTAGCCCATGACGCGGTCGCCCGAGCCGCGCCGATCGACACGGTGACGGTCCTCACCGTCGACGACGTGCGCAGGGCGCTCACCCGGATCGGCCACGAGATCGTCGAGCGCAACCAGGGCGCGGAACGCATCGTGCTCATCGGGCTCTACAGCAAGGGTGACGTCCTGGCCCGACGGCTCGCGGCGGCCATCGAGGGCTTCGAGGGCGTGGCGGTCCCGGTCGGCACGCTCGACGTGAGCTTCTACCGAGACGACATCGGGCTGCGACCGGTCCGCCCGGCCGGGCCCACCGACGTCGCATTCCCGATCGACGGTCGGGTCGTGGTGTTGGTCGACGACGTGCTCTACACCGGCCGCACGATCCGCGCCGCGCTCGACGCGCTCACCGACCTGGGTCGGCCCCGGGCCGTGCAACTGGCCGTGCTGGTCGACCGGGGCCATCGCGAGCTGCCCATCCGGCCCGACTTCGTGGGCAAGAACCTCCCGACCCACGTGACCGAGGACGTGCGCGTCACCGTCACCGACGCCGGGACCGACGACGGCGTCGTCCTGGTGAAGGGAGCACCGGCGTGAAGCACCTCCTGGGCGTCGAGGACCTCACCAGGGCCGACATCGAAGAGCTCCTCGACCTCGCCGACTCCTTCCTCGAGGTCACGCAGCGCGACATCGCGAAAGTCCCGGCGTTGCGGGGCCGCACGGTGGCCACGATGTTCTTCGAGGATTCCACCCGCACGAAGCTCTCCTTCGAGACCGCCGCCAAGCGCCTCTCGGCCGACACCCTGTCGTTCTCGGTGAGCACGTCGTCGGTGAAGAAGGGAGAGAGCTTGAAGGACACGGCGCAGACGGTCGAGGCCATGGGCGCCGACGCCATCGTCGTGCGCCACTCGTCGTCGGGTGCGCCGCACCGGGTGGCCGGCTGGGTGAACGCCAGCGTCGTCAACGCCGGTGACGGCTGGCACGGCCATCCGACCCAGGCCCTGCTCGACGCGTTCACGCTGCGTCGCCACCGGGGCCCGTCGCTCGACGGTCTCCGCGTGCTGATCGCCGGTGACGTCAAGCACTCCAGGGTCGCCCGGAGCGACGTGCACGTGCTCACGACGCTGGGGGCGCAGGTCACGGTGTGCGGACCGCCGACGCTGCTGCCGGGGGCGACCGAGGGCTGGCCGGTCACGATCACCCACGATCTCGACGACGCGTTGTGCGACACCGATGTCGTGTACCTGCTGCGCATCCAGCGCGAGCGCCAGGACGCGGCGCTCTTCCCGACGCTGCGGGAGTACACGGCCCGGTGGGGTCTCACCGACGAGCGTGCAGCGCGCCTCAAGCCCGACGTGCTGGTGATGCACCCGGGCCCGATGAACCGGGGCGTGGAGATCTCCTCGGCCGTCGCCGATTCTCCCCGCTCGCTCATCCTCGAGCAGGTCTCGAACGGCGTGGCCGTGCGCATGGGGGTCCTGTTCAAGCTGCTGGCCGGCGACGCCGGTGCCGGTGGTGGTTCCCGAGCCGCCGGGGCCGGCACGGCCACCGGAGCCGCCGGAACCCGTGACGTCACCGGACAAGGAGCATCACGATGACCGTGCATGCCCGCGCTGCAGGGGCAGGAGACCTCGGACGCTCATCGCCGGCCGAGCTTGCCGAGATCGTCGTGCGGGGCGGACGGATCGTCGACGAGACGGGGGAGCGGCGCGCCGACGTCCGTGTCCGCAACGGCGTCATCGTCGAGGTCGGCGAGTCGTTGGCACCCGAGAGCGCGGCGACCATCGTCCTCGACGCCTCGGGCTGCGTGGTCGCTCCCGGCCTCGTCGACGTGCACACCCACCTCCGCGAACCGGGGATGGAAGAGGCCGAGACCATCGAATCGGGCTCCCGGGCCGCGGTGCGCGGCGGGTACACGGCGGTGGTGGCCATGCCCAACACCGATCCGGCCATCGACAACGTGGGCACGGCCCGTTACGTGCTCGAGCAGGGACGGCGGGCGGTGTGCGACGTGCACACCGCGGCCGCGATCACCGTCGGCCGGCTGGGCGAGCACCTGGCGCCCATCGGCGAGCTCTACGACATCGGGGTGAGGATCTTCACCGACGACGGAACCTGCCTCGGCGATTCCCAGGTGATGCGACGGGCGCTCGAGTACGCAACCGCCTTCCCGGGCGCGGTCATCGCTCAGCACGCCGAGGACCCAGCCCTGGTCAAGGGGGGCCACATGCACGAGGGAGCCTGGTCGGCCCGCCTGGGCATCGGCGGGCGCCCGTCGGAGGCGGAGGCGCTCATCGTGCACCGCGACATCGTCCTGGCCCGGATGACCGGCGGGGTCGTGCACTTCCAGCACCTCTCGGCGGCCGAGTCGGTCGACATCGTCAGGGTGGCGAAGCTCGCCGGCCGCCGGGTCACCGCCGAGGCCACACCGCACCACTTCACGCTCACCGACGAATGCTGCGCCTCCTACGACCCGGTGTTCAAGGTGAACCCGCCACTACGAACCGCCGACGACATCGCCGCCATCAAGCGGGGCCTGGCTGACGGGACGATCGACGTGATCGCCACCGACCACGCCCCCCACCCGGCCGAGGCCAAGGACCGTCCGTTCGACGAAGCCCCCTCGGGCATGCTGGGACTGGAGACCGCGTTGGCGCTGACCCTCACCGAGCTGGTCGAGCCGGGGGTGATCACGCTGCAGCGGGCCCTGGCCCTCCTGTCGTGGAATCCGGCCCGCATCGCCGGACTGGCCGAGACCCACGGCGGACCGGTTGCCGAGGGCCGGCCCGCCAACCTGTGCATCTTCGACCCCAGCCACGCATGGGAGGTCGACGCGTTGGCCCTGGCTTCGAGGGCCACGAACACGCCGTACCACGGGCGCAAGCTCACCGGGAAGGTCCGCCACACCATCGTGCTCGGCGAGGCCGTCGTGATCGACGGGGAGGTGACCCGATGAGCACGTACACCGCCGACAACCGGATCGTACCGGGACAGCTCGTGCTGGCCGACGGCGAGAGCTTCGAGGGCGAGCTGTGCGGCTGGCTGCCCGGCGACGACGTCGACGACGACCCGGCCTCCGACGGCAGCGACGGTCGTGGGACGGCGGTCGCCGGGGTCGGCGAGGTCGTGTTCAACACGGCGCTCTCGGGGTATCAGGAGATCCTCACCGACCCGTCGTACGCCGGTCAGATCGTCACGTTCACCTATCCGCACATCGGCAACTACGGAACCAACCCCGACGACGACGAGGCATCGCGCACCCATGTGCGGGGCGCCATCGTTCGCGACCTCGCCCGCATGCCCAGCAACTGGCGCAGCACCGAATCCCTGGCGCAGTTCCTGTCGCGCCAACGGATCCCGGCCATCACCGGCATCGACACCCGTCGACTCACGCGCCACCTCCGCGACGCCGGCGCCATCCCGGGCGCCTTCGGGACGGGCGACGCCGCAACCCTGCAGGCCGCGGCGGTGGCCGACGGCGGCACCGACGGCTGCGACCTGGCTTCGCTGGTCTCGACCACGGTGCCCTACCGATCGGGCGCCGGGCTCGACGGTCGTCTGCGCGTCGTGGCCGTCGACTACGGCATCAAGCGCACGATCCTGCGCCATCTCACCCGGGTCGGCTGCGACGTCGAGGTCGTGCCGGCCGCGATGACCGCAGCCGAGATCCTGGCCCGCGGACCGGACGGCGTCTTCCTCAGCAACGGCCCGGGTGATCCGGCCGCGGTCGCCGGAGCGGTGACCACGATCGAGGGGCTCCTCGGTGAGGTTCCGGTGTTCGGGATCTGCCTCGGACATCAGCTCCTGTCGCGTGCCATCGGTGGCCGCACCTACAAGCTCCCGTTCGGTCATCACGGGGGCAACCACCCGGTGTCGCACCTGGCGAGCGGACGGGTCGAGGTCACCGCCCAGAACCACAACTACTGCGTCGACCCCGACTCCATCGCCGAGCGGGCGGTGGTGACGCACCTGAACCTCAACGACCGCACGGTGGAGGGGATGCGGGTCACCGACGTGCCGGCGTTCAGCGTGCAGTATCACCCCGAAGCCGGTCCCGGACCGCACGACGCCGCGTATCTCTTCGACGAGTTCGTCGACCTGATGACCTCGAGCAAGGCCTGAGACGAGATGCCCAAGCGCACCGACATCCACACGATCCTGGTGATCGGCTCAGGGCCCATCATCATCGGCCAGGCCTGCGAGTTCGACTACTCGGGAACCCAGGCCTGCAAGGTGTTGCGGGCCGAGGGATACCGGGTCGTGCTCGTGAACTCCAACCCGGCCACGATCATGACCGATCCCGAGTTCGCCGACGCCACCTACATCGAGCCGCTCGACGTGCCCACCGTGACCCGGGTCATCGAGCGCGAGCGTCCCGACGCCCTGCTGCCGACCATCGGCGGTCAGACCGCGCTCAACCTGGCCGTGGCGCTCCACGAGGCCGGGGTGCTCGAGCGGTACGGCGTCGAGCTGATCGGAGCCAACATCGAGGCCATCCACACCGCCGAGGACCGCCAGAAGTTCCACGACGCCATGATCGAGATCGGGCTCGACGTGCCCCGCTCTGGGATCGCCCACTCGCTCGACGAGGCGATGGGCGTCGTCGCCGAGATCGGCTACCCGGTGATGGTGCGTCCTTCGTTCATCATGGGTGGTGGGGGGACGGGCATCGCCCACGACGACGAGCACTTCGTCGAGATCATCGTGCGGGGCCTGGCCGCCAGCCCGATCCACGAGGTTCTCGTCGAGCAATCGGTCTACGGCTGGAAAGAGTACGAGCTCGAGCTCATGCGCGACCACGCCGACAACGTGGTCGTCGTCTGCTCGATCGAGAACGTCGACCCGATGGGCGTCCACACCGGCGACTCCATCACCGTGGCGCCGATCCAGACCCTCACCGATGTCGAGTACCAGCGCATGCGCGACGCCGCGTTCGCCTGCATCCGCCGCATCGGCGTCGACACCGGGGGCTCGAACATCCAGTTCGCGGTCAACCCCGCCAACGGCGCGATGATCGTCATCGAGATGAACCCGCGCGTGTCGCGGTCGTCGGCCTTGGCCAGCAAGGCCACCGGATTCCCGATCGCCAAGATCGCCGCCAAGCTGGCCGTCGGCTACACGCTCGACGAGATCCCCAACGACATCACCCGGCTCACCCCGGCGAGCTTCGAGCCCGTCATCGACTATGTCGTGACCAAGATCCCCCGCTGGGCGTTCGAGAAGTTCCCCGATGCCTCCGGTGTGCTCGGCACGCAGATGCAGTCGGTCGGCGAGGCGATGGCGATCGGACGCACCTTCGCCGAGTCGCTGCAGAAGGCCATGCGCTCGTTGGAGACCGGCCGGGCGGGGCTCAACTGCGACCCGGGTGAGATCGCCTACGCCGAGGAGACCCTCGGCATCGACGAGTTGGTGCGGCGGTGCGCGATCCCCACCCCCGACCGGCTGTTCCAGGTCGGGGCGGCGATCCGTCGGGGCGTGCCCATCGAACGGCTCCACCGGCTCACGTTCATCGACCCCTGGTTCCTCGACCAGATGCTCCAGATCGTCGAGGAGCGCCATCGTCTCGAAGCGGTCACCCTGGCGGGGATGCGCCGGCCCGACTGGCGCCGCGCCAAGCGCCTCGGGTTCTCCGACGTCCAGCTCGCGTATCTGTGGGGCGCGACCGCCGAGGACGTGCGCAGCGCTCGCACAGCTGCCGGAGTGGTTCCGACGTACAAGACCGTCGATACGTGTGCGGCCGAGTTCGAGGCGTCGACGCCCTACCACTACTCGACGTGGGAGGACACCGACGAGATCGCCCCGATCACCAAGCCTGTCGTGGTGATCCTCGGAGCGGGCCCCAATCGGATCGGCCAGGGCATCGAGTTCGACTACTGCTGCGTGCACGCCGCGTTCAGCCTGTCCGACGCCGGGTTCGAGACGGTGATGGTGAACTGCAACCCCGAGACCGTCTCGACCGACTACGACACGAGCGACCGGTTGTTCTTCGAGCCGCTCACCGAGGAAGACGTCCGCAACGCCTGTGAGCGCCTCCAGCCCGTAGGCGTGATCGTGAGCCTGGGAGGGCAGACGCCGCTGAAGCTGGCGCAGGCCATCGAACGGGCGGGGTTCCCGATCGCGGGGACGTCGCCGGCCAGCATCGATCTGGCCGAGGACCGGGCGCGCTTCAACGAGCTGTGCGACACCCTGGGGATCCCGCAGCCACCCGGCGGCACGGCCTCCACGATCGAAGCGGCGATCGACATCGCCGGCCAGATCGGCTACCCGGTGCTGGTGCGTCCGTCGTACGTGCTCGGCGGACGGGCGATGCGGATCGTGTACGACGACGCCGGGCTGCGCTCGGCCATGCACGAGCTGGGCACGGCCGGATCGCTGGGCCGTGAGGGCGGGCTCTCGGCCGAACGGCCGGCGCTCATCGACCGGTTCCTCGAGGACGCCATCGAGGTCGATGTCGACGCCATACGCGACGTCGCCGGCGAGGTGCTCGTGGGCGGGATCATGGAGCACATCGAGGAGGCCGGCGTGCACTCGGGCGACTCCGCCTGCGCCCTGCCTCCGCCGACCCTGAGCCACGACGTCCTCGGTGTGATCGAGGCCCACACCCGGCGCTTCGCTGACGCGCTCGAGGTGAAGGGGCTCATCAACATCCAGTTCGCCGTGAAGGACGGATCGGTGTTCGTGATCGAGGTGAACCCCCGGGCCAGTCGCACGGTTCCCTTCGTGGCCAAGGCCACCGGGGTGCAGCTGGCCAAGGTCGCGGCGCGCGTGATGATGAACGCCACCCTCGAGCAGCTGCGCGCTGAGGGCCTGCTCATCGCGCCGGCCAACGGTGGGCACATCGCCGTGAAAGAGGCCGTGCTGCCGTTCAACCGGTTCCCCGACTCCGACACGCTGCTGGGGCCCGAGATGCGCTCCACCGGCGAGGTGATGGGTATCGACCGGACGTTTGGTCGGGCTTTCGCCAAGTCACAGGCAGCGGCCGGAAATCGTCTTCCCGAGAAGGGCTCGGTCTTCTTGTCGCTCGCCGATCGCGACAAGGCGGCGGGGCTGGTGCTGGGAAGGCGCTTCTCCGATCTGGGTTTTTCGATTCTCGCCACGGCCGGGACGGCCAAGGCGCTGCAGGATGCCGGGATCGCGGTCAAGGCGATCGTGGCCAAGGTCGGCGAGTCCGATGGCGAAGATGCCGTCGATCTCATCGCCGCCAAGCAGATCGACCTCGTCGTCAACACCCCACGCGGCGACGGGCCCCGGGCCGACGGGGGCCACATCCGCCGTGCGGCGGTGCGCTATGGCGTCGCCTGCGTCACGACGGTGGCCGCCGCGCTCGCCGCTGCCGCCGGGCTCGAGGATGCGCTCACCGGCGCGATGACCGTCACCCCCCTCCAGGAGTACCACCGCAACAGCCAGCTCCGGCTCGATGTGTGATGGCCACCCGGTGATGGCGACCCGGTGATGCCGGGCCTGCGGCGTCGCCGTCCTCGTTCGGGTAGGTCGTCGGCGTCCGTCGACCCAGCGGTGTCGATCGGTCCGATCCGCCTGCCCCATCCGGTGATCGCGGCATCGGGGACGTTCGGTCATGGGGCCGAGGTGGCCCGGCTGTGCGATCCCCGGCGGCTCGGCGCGGTCACGGTGAAGTCACTGTCGTCGTTCGCCTGGGCCGGCAACCCGGCCCCGAGGGTGCACGAGGCCACGGCCGGCATGCTCAACGCCGTCGGCCTCCAGAACCCGGGCGTGGCCTACTGGATCGCCCATGAGCTCCCCGACCTCGAAGCGCTCGGCGCCCGGGTGATCGCCAGCATCTGGGGCCGCAGCATCGACGAGTACGTCGCTGCGGCGCAGGCCGTCTCGGCGGCGGCCGGGAGGCTCGTAGCGCTCGAGGTCAACCTGAGCTGCCCCAACCTCGAATCGGCCAGCCACATGTTCGCCCACTCACGCGAGGCCACGGCCGAGGTGGTCGCCGGCGTGGTCGCGGCCGTTGCCCCGCTCCCGGTCCTGGCCAAGCTCTCTCCCAACACGTGGGAGCTCCCCGATGTCGCCGAGGCTGCCGTCGATGCCGGCGCCTGCGGGCTCACGCTCGTCAACACCGTGCTGGGTATGGCGATCGACCCCGAGACGCGTTCGTACCGCATCGCCAACCGCAGCGGTGGCCTCTCGGGACCGGCCATCAAGCCCGTGGCGGTGCGGTCCGTCCACGAGGTCTGGGCACGACGACCGGGCGTTCCGATCGTCGGGACCGGTGGTGTGGCCTCGGGACGGGATGCAGCCGAGCTGATGCTGGCGGGGGCTGCGGCTGTGGGAGTGGGGACGGCCACCTTCCGCGACCCCAAGGCGCCGTTGAAGATCACGACCGAGCTCCTCAGCTTCTGCCGGGACCGAGGATTCCCGTCCGTAGCGGAGCTCACCGGAGGAGTGCACCCATGACGGACACCTCGGCCGCCAGGCCCACACCGGCCAGGCCCACACCGACCACGACCACGAGCGAGCGCCTCGCGCTGGTGCTCGACGTGACCGCGCTCGACGAGGCGCTCGCCTTGGCGGGCGCGCTGCAGCCCTGGTTCGGCGTCGCCAAGGTGGGCCTCGAGCTCTTCACGGCCGCTGGTCCGACGGCCGTGCACGCCTTGCAGGACATGGGTTTCAGGGTGTTCCTCGACCTCAAGCTGCACGACATCCCCACCACCGTCGGGCGGGCTGCCGCTGCGGCGGCCCACGTGGGCGCCGACTACCTCACCGTGCACACGGCCGGCGGTGTGGCCATGCTCGAGGCGGCGGTCGATGGGTTCGGTGACGATCGCTGCGTGCTCGGCGTCACCGTCCTCACGAGCGACGTCGACACGTCGGCCTTCGGGTCCCGCCTCGGCTGGGCCATGGATGCCGGCTGTGGTGGCGTGGTCTGCAGCGCCCACGAGCTCTCGGCCGTCGCCCGGCTCGCCCCCGGCCTCACGACGGTCGTGCCCGGCATCCGCCTCGCCGGTGACGAGGCGCACGACCAAGCCCGCGTGGCCACGCCAGCGAGTGCCATCGCCGCGGGAGCGAGCCTGCTCGTCATCGGGCGAACGGTGACCCACGCCCCCGATCCGGCCCGGGCCGCGGCCGCGGTGCACGCCGACGTCGAGGCTCGCACCACACCGTGCTGACCGGGCCCGAACCGGGCAAAGTCGCAGCGCTGCGTATACTCGCGGCGCCGTGCTGGCGCGAGACCACGCTCCCGCGATGGCAGATTGATCTCACCGATCTCACCGATCTCACCGATCTCACGGAGGTGTGGCCTGCCGGCCGCACCGAACCCTCGGAGGAAACCCATGCCGTTGCCGCCCACGCTCAGCCCTGAGCAGCGCCAAGCTGCCCTCGACAAGGCCGCGGCTGCCCGTCGGGCCCGTGCCGAGCTCAAGGAGAAGCTCAAGATGGGTTCCATCACCCTGAGCGAGCTGCTCGGCCGGTCCGATGGCGACGATGTCGTCGCCAAGATCAAGGTGGTGACCGTCCTCGAGTCGCTGCCCGGCGTGGGCAAGGTCAAGGCCCGCCGCATCATGGAGGAGCTCGAGATCAGCGACACCCGGCGGGTCCGGGGCCTCGGGCAGAACCAGCGACGCGCCCTGCTCGCCCGCTTCGGCGGCGAGGGCTGAGGCCCGTCGAACGGCGGAATCCGTATCGAGTGGCGCCCTCCGCCGTGCTGATCGTGGTCGCCGGCCCCTCGGGGACCGGCAAGGGCACGGTGGTGCGGCGCCTTCTCGAGCATGACCCCACGCTCTGCGTGAGCGTGTCGGCCACGACCCGGCCACCCCGCCCCGACGAGGTCGAGGGCCGCGATTATTTCTTCATCGACGATGCCGAGTTCCGTCGGCGCATCGCCGCCGACGGCTTCGTCGAATGGTTCGAGGTGTTCGGCGATCTGAAGGGCACCCCGCGACCGTGGGTCGAACGTCAGCTGGCCGACGGGGCCGACGTCGTGCTCGAGGTCGACGTCAAGGGAGCTCAGGCCATCCGGCGCCGATACCCCGAGGCCCTGCTCGTGTTCCTGCGCCCGCCGTCGCGCGAGGTGCAACACGACCGGCTGCGTCTGCGGGGCGACGACCCGGCCGACATCGATCGGCGCCTGGCCCGTGCCGCCGACGAGGAGCGCATCGCCGAGCGGGAATTCGACGCCATCGTCGTCAATGACGACCTCGATCGGGCCGTGGACGAAGTTGCGACTATTGTCGAGCGGTACCGCCGCGCCCGGACCTGAGTCAGAGCGCGGCCGGCCTCGGCTGGGAGCGGTGCTGCACCGCCCGGCCATGACCCTGGAGGAACCTGAGTGGTCGACCGTCGAGCCTCGTTGATGGAGCCGGTGCTGGAGGAGTTGCTCGCCACCGTCGACGCCAAGTTCACGCTGGTGACGGTGAGCGCTCGCCGGGCCCGCCAGATCAACTCGTACTTCAACCAGCTGGGCGACGGTCTCGGCTCGATCGTCCCGCCTCAGGTCACCTCGGTGTCGCGCAAGCCGCTGTCGATCGCGCTGGAAGAGATCCAGGCGCACAAGATCACCTTCGAGCGTCCGGTTGCGGTCGCCGAGGGCAGCCAAGAGCCGGCTGCCTGAGCGGCGACGGGCCCTCCGGCTCCGGCACGGCTCCCATGAGTGAGTCCGCGGCCGGCGACACTCGGCTGGCCGGCCGCCGGGTCGTCCTCGGTGTCAGCGGCGGTATCGCCGCCTACAAGGCGGTCGAGATCTGTCGACGACTCGTCGACGCGGGCGTGCACGTGGCGCCGGTCCTCACGGCTGACGCCCTCCATTTCGTGGGTGCGACCACCTTCTCCGCGCTGGCCTCGGAGCCGGTGCGGATGGCGCTGTTCGACACCGCCGAGCCCATCCCGCACACGCGGCTCGGCCAGACCGCCGATCTGGTCGTGGTGGCTCCGGCGACGGCCAAGTTGCTTGGCAAGTACGCCGCCGGCATCTCCGACGACCTGCTGAGCGCGACGCTCCTGGCGACCCGTGCGCCGGTGCTTGTGTGCCCGGCGATGCACACCGAGATGTGGGAGCACCCCGCGGTCCAGGAGAACCTGGCCACCCTGCGCCGTCGGGGTGTGCACGTGGTCGAGCCCGAAGAGGGCCGCCTCGCCGGAGGCGACGTGGGCGCCGGTCGGCTGGCCTCACCGGCGAGCATCGTGGAGGCGATCGCGGCGATTCTCGGCAGTCGCGCGGGCCGTCGCGACCTCGAGGGTGTCACGGTGCTCGTCACCTCGGGCGGCACCAGGGAGGCGATCGACCCGGTGCGTTTCATCGGCAACCGGTCATCGGGGAAGATGGGCCACGCGCTGGCGCACGCGGCGGCCGACCGAGGCGCTCGGGTCGTGCTCGTCACGACGGTGGAGCGGCCCGTTCCCGCCCTAGCCGAGGTGGTGAAGGTCGAGTCGGCGCAGGAGATGCACGACGCCGTGATGGCGCGGATGGGCCCTGTCGACGTCGTGGTGATGGCCGCGGCCGTGGCCGACTTCCGGCCCGTCGCCGTCGCCGAGCAGAAGATCAAGAAGGCGGGCGGCCCGCCTCGGGTCGTGCTCGAGCCGACCCCCGACATCCTGGCTGCGCTCGGCGCATCGAAGCGGCCCGGGCAGATCCTCGTGGGCTTCGCTGCCGAGACCACCGACGTGCGAGGGCACGCCACCGAGAAGATGTTGCGCAAGAACGTCGACCTGATGGTGGCCAATGACGTGAGTGCACCCGATGCCGGCTTCGAGGTCGAGACCAACCGGGCGCTCCTGCTCGACCCCTCAGGACGGGTCGAGGAGACGACGCTCATGTCCAAGCTGGCCCTGGCCGATCGGATCTACGACCTCGTCGTCGACGCTCGGGCGCACCTCGCGCTCGACGAACGCCGATAAATCAGGTGTGCGGCGATAACATCCCGTCCCTGATGGCGGGCCAGCGCCGAGCCGCCCCACCGGGCGCCG
Source organism: Actinomycetota bacterium (assembly GCA_009886115.1). Taxonomy (GTDB): domain Bacteria; phylum Actinomycetota; class Acidimicrobiia; order IMCC26256; family VFJJ01; genus VFJJ01. The sequence goes on along the minus strand of VFJJ01000043.1, from coordinate 30,688 downwards.
CCCGTGCTGCACCCCGACATCGACCCGTCCATCCCCTTCCCCAGCGAGGCTTTCGTGAGCCAGCGTTTCACCTTCACCTCGGAGTCGGTCACCGAAGGCCATCCCGACAAGGTCGCCGACCAGATCAGCGACGGTGTGCTCGACGCCATCCTCGGCGCCGACCCCCACGGCCGCGTGGCGTGCGAAACGATGTGCACCACGGGTCTCGTGGTCGTCGCGGGCGAGATCACGACCAACGCCTACGTCGACATCCCGCGGATCGTCCGCGACACGCTGCTGAAGATCGGCTACGACGACCCGGCCTACGGGATCGACGGGCATTCGTGCGGCGTGCTCACCTCGATCGACGCGCAGTCGGCCGACATCGCGGCGGGCGTCAACAGGGCCCTCGAGCTGCGTGAGGGTGGTGGCGACGACTTCGACCTCACCGGCGCAGGCGACCAGGGGATGATGTTCGGCTACGCCTCCGACGACACGCCCGACCTGATGCCCATGCCGATCTGGCTCGCGCACCGGCTGGCCGAGCGGCTCGCCGAGGTACGTAAGCAGAAGGTGCTTCCGTACCTGCGTCCCGACGGCAAGACCCAGGTGTCGGTCGTGTACGAGAACGGCATCCCGGTCCGGCTCGACACCGTGCTGATCTCCACCCAGACCGGTCCCGGCATCGACGTCGACCAGGTCCTCAAGCCCGACCTCGTCGAGCACGTGATCCGTCCCGTGCTCCCCGAGCGGTTCCGCGACGACGACTTCCGTGTGCTCGCCAACCCGACGGGCATCTTCGAGAAGGGCGGCCCGCACGCCGACTGCGGGCTCACCGGGCGCAAGATCATCGTCGACACCTACGGCGGCTTCGCCCGCCACGGCGGCGGCGCGTTCTCGGGCAAAGACCCCACCAAGGTCGACCGTTCCGCGGCCTACGCGGCCCGGCACGTGGCCAAGGCCGTGGTCGCGGCCGGCATCGCCAGCCGCTGCGAGGTGCAGGTGGCCTACGCGATCGGCACGGCCCGGCCGGTCTCTATCCTCGTCGAGACGTTCGGAACGTCGCAGATCGATCCGGCCAAGCTCGAAGGGCTCATCCAGGAACGCTTCGACCTGCGTCCCGCCGCGCTCATCAAGCGGCTTGACCTGCGCCGACCGATCTTCCAGAAGACCGCGGCCTACGGTCATTTCGGTCGCTCCGAACCCGAGTTCACGTGGGAGCAGGTCGACGCCGAGGCAGCCGACCTCCAAAACGCTGCCGCAGCCTTGGCCTGATCGAGGTCCCCACGGGCGACGGGTCTGCCGTTCAGGATCGAGCGTTGGTCTGTCGGGTTCTGCCCGACGTGCCGGCGCTCGATCGCGTCTTCGACTACCTGGTGCCGGCCTCGCTCGTCGAGCAGGTCCGCGTCGGCGCTCTCGTGAGGATCGCGCTGCACGGTCGGCGCCTTCGGGGGTGGGTCGTCGAGGTCGACGTGGAGCCCGGGGTCGAGCCCGCTCGACTGCGGCCGATCGTCGCGATGCTCGGCGACGGGCCGCCGCCCGAGATCGTCGATCTCACGGCGTGGGCCGCCTGGCGCTGGGCTGGCCCCCGGGTCGCGTTCTTCCGTGCCGCTGCGCCTCCGGGGCTCGTCCCCCAGCCTTCTTTGCGTCCAGAACTGCGCCAGGCACGGTCCTGGACGCAAAGAACGGGGGAGGGGCCGCGGCTGATCCGTACGGCGCCGAACGTCGATCGGCTGCCCCGCCTGTCGGCGCTGCTCGACGAGCACCTGATCGACGGGTCGGGGGCCGGCACCGAGGGTTCGGCCATCGTCATCGACCCCGACAGCCGCAGGGCCGCACGGTTGGTCGAGATGCTGAGCCGGCAGGGCCGCCGGGCCGTGCTCTGGAGCAGCGACCAGAGCGACGCCGAGCGCCGAGCATCGTGGACGGCGGCACGCCGAGGTGGGGTGGTGGTGGTCGGCGGCCGGATCGCCGCGTGGGCGCCCGTCCCCGACCTGGCGCTGGTCGTTCTCTTCGACGATCCCGACGAGTCGCACAAAGAGGAGCGCGCCCCCAGCTGGGACGCCCGGGACGTGGTTCGGGAACGGGCCCGTCGCCTCGGGGTACCGATGGTGTCGATGGGGCCCCTCTTCACGCTTGAGGCCTTGGCGGCCGGAACGCTGGAGGTGCCCGGTCGCGACGCCGAGCGCGCCGGATGGCCCGTGGTCGAGGTGGCCGACCGCCGCGAAGAGCCGCCGGGACTGGGCCTGATCTCGCCGGCGCTGGTCGACGGGCTCCGGGCCCACGTCGAGGCCGGTCGTCGGGTCGTGTGCGTCCTGAACCGCAAGGGTCGGGCGCGGCTGCTGGCCTGCGGTCAGTGCCGAGCGCTGGTCACGTGCGAGCACTGCGCGAGCGCGCTGCGCGACGACGGTGAGCAACTCGTGTGCCCCCTGTGCGGCACCCGTCGACCCCGGGTCTGCGGCGCGTGCGGCTCCATCCGAATGGCCCTGCTGCGCCCGGGAGTGAAGCGGCTCGTCGAGGAACTGTCGGCGCTGGTTCCTCGCAGCACCACGATCGAGCTCACCGGCGACGCACCCGTCGACCCGAGCGCGATCGCGCACGCCGCGGTGATCGTCGGCACCGAGGCGGCCCTCCATCGGGCCGGTCGGGGTGTGGGTCTGGTGGCGTTCCTCGATCTCGACGAGGAGCTCGCGGCACCCCGGTTCCGGGCCGCTGAGCAGACGCTGTGGATGATGGCCCGAGCCGCCCGCCTCGTCGGGGGGCGCCCCGGCCCAGGTCGGCTCCTGCTCCAGACCCGGATGCCTGATCATCCCGTGGTGCGTGCCGTGGTGCACGCCAACCCGTCGCTGGCCGTCGAGGCCGAACGTGAGCGGCGTCTCATCAGCAACGTGCCGCCGTTCTCGGCGCTGGCCGAGATCAGGGGATCACCGTCCGAGGTCGCCCAGAGCGCGGCGGTGCTCGAAGCCATCACCGGGATCGTGGTGCTCGGGCCCCTGGCCGCGGCTCGGGGCCTCAGCCACCGGGCCCTCGTCAAGGCGTCGACGGTTGTGATGCTCTGCGACGCCTTGGCGCAGATCGCCGGAACGGCCCATGCTCCGAGCCCCGTGCGCATCGAGGTCGACCCTCGTCGCGTGTGAGAGGCGGGGGGCTCGGTCGCGGGCCCGGGGCTTCCCGAGATGTCGGGCGCGTCAGGTATCCTCGGATGATGGCCCTCCTCCCCATCCGGACGTTCGGCGATCCGGTTCTGCGCCAACGAGCGGCCGAGGTCACCGAGATCGACGGCAAGATCGCCAGGCTCTGCGACGACATGTTCGTCACCATGTACGACGCCCCTGGCGTGGGCTTGGCGGCGCCCCAGGTCGGCATCTTGAAACGGCTGTTCGTGTACGACATCGGCGACGGTCCCGAGGTGATGGTCAACCCCGTGATCGCCGAGACCGACGGCGAGCTCGAGTTCGAAGAAGGCTGCCTGTCGATCCCCGGGATGCACATCCCGATCGTGCGGGCCGAGCGGGTGCATGTGACCGGCCGCAACCTCGATGGCAACGACGTCGACTTCGAGGCCGACGACCTCTTCGGACGGGTGGTGCTCCACGAGCTCGACCACCTCGACGGCGTGCTGATGCTCGATCGCCTCGATCCCGACACGCGCAAGCAGGTGATGCGGGAGCTGCGGCGCATGGCCGATCTCGCCGCTGAGATCGAGCCCGTCACGCCCGTCACGCCGGGCGCGCCGGTCACTCAGGCTGCATCCAAGCCCGCTTTCGGGCTGGGCTGAGAGCTCCGGCCCGGTCGGCCCGAACGCGTGCGCATCGTCTATCTCGGCACACCCATCGACGCCGTGGCGCCCCTCGAGGTGCTCGTCGAGGCCGGCCACGAGGTGGTGCTCGTGGTCACCCAGCCCGATCGCCGTCGCGGTCGCGGGGGCGCGCTCGAGCCGTCACCCGTGAAGTTGGCGGCCCAAGCACGGGGGCTCGTGGTCCGCACGCCGGTGAAATCGGGCGAGATCGTCGACGAGGTGCGGGCCCTCGACCTCGATCTCGGTGTGGTCGTGGCGTTCGGTCAGCTGCTCCCGCCACCGCTGCTCGCTGCCACCCGCCACGGATTCGTCAACGTGCACTTCTCGCTGCTGCCTCGCTGGCGGGGAGCGGCTCCCGTCGAGCGCGCCGTGCTGGCTGGCGACGCCGAGACCGGGGTGTGGCTGATGGCCATGGAGGAGGGTCTCGACACCGGCGGGTGCTTCGCCGAAGCTCGAACCCTGATCGGCGCCGACGAGACCGCTGGCGAGTTGCGCACCCGCCTCGGCGCTCTCGGCGTGCAGTTGCTGGTTGAGCATCTCGACGCCGTTCCGACCCGCCGGCCGCGACCCCAGGAGGGCGAGGCCACCTACGCCAAGAAGCTCGATCCCGGCGAGTTCCGGCTCGACTTCGCGGAACCGGCCGGGCAGCTCGCCCGCGTGGTCCGGGCCGGGAACCCTCGCCCGGGGGCGTTCGCGATCGTCGACGGCAAGCGGCTCAAGGTGCTGCGGGCCCGTCCCCTCGACGACGCTCAGCCGGCGCCTGGCGACGACCGTCCGGCGCAGGTCGCACGTCCGGCCCCGGGCACCGTGCTCGACGGGCTCGACGTCGGGTCCGGTGTCGGGTCCGGCCCGGTGGTGGCGGTTGCCACCGGTGCCGGGATGCTCGAGCTGATCGAGGTGCAGCCCGAGGGGCGTACGGCCATGACCGCCGCCGCGTGGCTGGCTGGTCGGCGGGGCGCACCCGTCGTGTTCGAGCCCCGGTGAGCGCCAAGGCCAGGGTCGATCCCGTCCGCCTCGTCGCCCTCGACGCGCTCGTCCGGGTCGAAGACGGCGCCTTCGCCAACCTCGTTCTCCCCTCGATGCTGCGCGCTGGCGCCCTCGACGCACGTGATCGGTCGATGGTCACAGACCTCGTGTACGGCACGGTGCGCTGGAGGCGAACCCTCGATCATCTCCTCGCTCCCTTGAGTCACCGCCCCATCGAGCTGCTCGACGCTCCGGTGCGGGCGGCACTCCGCCTCGGGGCCTACCAGATCACCAAGGCCGGCACCGCCCCCCACGCGGCGGTCAGTGCCACGGTGGGTGCAGTGGGCATGAGATGCACGAGTGCCAAGGGTTTCGTGAACGCGGTGCTCAGGAAGCTGGCGACCGGCGGGCCATCCTGGGCGCTCCCCGACGGCGACAGCATCGAGGCCATCGGCGTCCGCGAGTCGATGCCCGACTGGCTCGTGCGCCGCTTCATCGACGACCTCGGCCCGACCGACGCCCTGGCCGCGCTCAGCATCGCCAATCGTCCTGCACCCGTGACGCTGCGGGTCAACCCCCTGCGGGGCACCGCCGATGCGCTGCTCATGGAGCTGCGCGCCGCGGGCGTCGAGGCCGAGCCCGGCGTGCTCGTGCCGGGCTCGATGGTGGTGCGCCGCACCGGCGATCCTGCCGCGCTCCCAGCGGTTCGGGACGGACGGGCGACACCGCAGGATCAGGCCAGCCAGGCCGTCGTCATCGCCGTGGGCGCCCGGGCGGGGGAGCGCATCGCCGACGTGGCTGCCGCGCCCGGGGGCAAGACCACGGCCCTGGCCGAGCAGATGGGCGACCGGGGGCTGGTGGTGGCGCTCGACGTGCGTGAGGCGCGCTTGCAGCAGCTTGCGCGAGCGGTGCGCCGCCTCCGCCTCACGAGCATCGAGGCCGTGGTCGCCAGTGGCGATCACCTCCCGGTGCCTCCAGCCACGTTCGACCGGGTGCTGGTCGACGCGCCCTGCAGCGGCCTGGGCGCCCTCAGGAGACGTCCCGAGGCCCGCTGGCGCCTGGAGGAGACCGCCGTGGCGACCCTCGGTGCGCTCCAACGCCGCCTGATCGTCGGCGCGGCAGTTGCGGTGCGCCCTGGCGGCACGCTGGTCTATTCCGTGTGCACCTTCGCCCGCGAGGAGACCGTCGATGTCGACGCGTTCGTCGCCGAGCACCTCCCCGAGCTCGAGCCGCTGGAGCCCCTGCCCGCTCCATGGCGAGCTCACGGACGGGGGTCCCTGCTCCTGCCCCACGACGCCGACACCGACGGCATGTTCGTCGTCCGCTATCGCCGTGCCATGCCGACCGGCTGACGGGCTGACGGGCTGACGGGCTGACGGCCACCACCGTCCCAAATTTGTGCAAAAACAGTCGCGTGGCGACTGTTTCCGCACAAATTTCGGGGGGAGGGGTGGGCTGGGTACGATCCCCGGAATGGCCTTACCCGGTACCGCTCCGAAGATCGCCCCGTCCATCCTGTCGGCTGATTTCGCGGCCCTCGCAGCCGCCGTGGCCACGATCGCCCCCGGGGCCGACGTGCTCCACGTCGACGTGATGGACGGCCACTTCGTGCCCAACCTCACCATCGGCCCGCCCGTGGTGGCGAGCCTGCGCCCCCACACCGACCTGTTCCTCGACTGCCACCTGATGATCGACAATCCGGGCGACCTCCTCGAGGCGTTCGCCAAGGCCGGGGCCGACTCCTGCACCGTGCACGTCGAGCTCGGCGACACCGACGCGCTCATCGCCGAGATGCGCCAGCTCGGCCTCGGCGTCGGGATCGTCGTCAACCCTGAGACCCCCTTCGAAGCCGCCGAGCCGTACCTCGCACTGGCCGACATCTTCCTCGTGATGAGCGTGAACCCGGGCTGGGGTGGCCAGCCGTTCATCCCCGAGGTGCTCGACAAGGTGCGAGCGGCCCGCCGGTACATCGACGCTCGAGGTCTCGACGTCGAGATCGAGATCGACGGTGGCATCAACGACGCCACGATCGAGCAGGCGGCTGCTGCGGGGGTCGACATCTTCGTCGCCGGCAGCGCCGTGTTCGGCGCCCCCGATCCGTTGGCGGCGGTGAGGCGACTCCAGCAGCTGGCCGCGGCCGTGGCGGTCGAGGCGCGATGAACACGTCGGCGCAGGCGGGTTCCGCGGCCGGCGAATCGCCGGCGCCCTGGCGGGCCAAGGTGCTCACGGTCTCCGACGGCGTGGCCGAAGGCGTGCGCGACGACCGTTCGGGCAGGGGCCTGGTCGCCCGTCTCGGCGAGGCCGGGTACGAGGTCGTCGAGCACCGGGTCAGTGCCGACGGCGTCGACAACGTCGCCGAGGCCTTGCGCGGCCTGACCGACGGGTTCCACGGGCTCGTCGTCACCACCGGCGGGACGGGCTTCGGGCCGCGCGACCTCACACCCGAGGGCACCCGGGTCGTGCTCGAACGTGAGGCTCCCGGCTTCGCCGAGGCCATGCGGATGGCCACCCACGGCCGCAACGTGTTCGGGCTCCTCTCCCGTGCCGTGGCCGGGACCCGGGGCCAGGCCCTCATCTGCAATGTGCCGGGATCGCCCGGTGGGGCCGTCGAGTGCCTGGAGGCCGTCCTCGACGCCGTGCCGCACGCGCTCGACCTGCTCGGTGGCGGCCGTCCACATTGAGCACCGCCGACGGCCACAGCGCGAACGACCACGCCGGCCACGGCAACGCCGGCAACGCCGACGACGCCGAGCCCGCCCGCGCCGAGCCCGCCGACGCCCCCGACGCCCCTGAAGGTCCCGACCGTGACCTGGCGCTGATGCGCCTCGCGCTCGCGGAGGGCGATCGGGGCCGGATCGGCGCCGCACCCAACCCGTGGGTGGGGTGCGTCGTCGTGCGTGACGGTGTGGTCGTCGGCGCCGGTCACCACCGCCGGGCCGGTGAGCCGCACGCCGAGGTCAACGCCCTCGCGTCCGTCGGTCCTGCCGAAGCACGCGGCGCCACGCTGTACGTGAGCCTCGAGCCGTGCTCGCACCACGGCCGCACGCCACCCTGCGTCGACGCGCTCGTGGCCGCCGGGATCGGCCGAGTCGTCGTCGCGGTCCTCGACCCCGACCCGCGCGTGTCGGGCAGGGGAGTGGCGGCGCTGCGCGAGGCGGGTGTCACCGTCGACGTGGGCGTCGGCGAGGCCCTGGCCGAGGCGGCACTGGCACCCTACCTGCATCACCGGCGGACGGGCCGGCCCTACGTGGTGGCCAAGGCGGCCATGAGCCTCGACGGACGTACGGCCGCGGCCGACGGCACCTCGCGCTGGATCACCGGGGAGGCCGCCCGGGCCGACGCCCATCGCCTGCGGGCGCAGTCGCAGGCGATCGTGGTGGGAGCGGGGACCGCCCTGGCCGACCGCCCGTCGCTCACGGTTCGTCACGGTTCGGTCGCGTCGGATCCGCCGCTGCGGGTCGTGCTCGACGCCCGCCGGCGAGTGCCGACGTCGGGCCCGACGGCCGGCCCGATGTTCGACGGCTCGGCCCCCACGCTCGTGGTCGCGCCACCCCTCGTTCCCCCCGGTCCCGACGGCCACGGTGTCGACCTGGCGGCCACGCTCGACCTGCTCGGCGACCGCGGCATCCTCCAGGTGCTCGTCGAGGGCGGCGCCCGGCTGCACGCGGCGTTCCTCGCCGCCGGCCTCGTCGACCGCTTCGTGCTCTACGTCGCTCCGGTGGTGCTCGGAACCGGTGGACGGCCCCTCTTCGACGATCCCGGGCCCGCAACCATGGCGGCGGCGCAGCGGTGGCGTACGCTCACCGCCTCCCAGTTGGTCGACGACCTCCGGATCGAGTGCGACCCACGCCCGTGACCGAACCCATCCGCCATCCCCGCTTCGCTGCCATCCCCATCGTGACGCGCGCCGCGGGCACAACAATCCCCACGATCTACGGCGATTTCACGGCGCTCGCCTACCGGACGGTCGGCGGGGAGGAGCACGTGGCCTTCGTGATGGGCGACGTGGTCGGGCGGGCCGACGTGCTCGTGCGCCTGCACTCCGAATGCCTCACCGGCGACCTCTTCGGATCGCTCCGCTGCGATTGCGGCTCCCAGCTCCACCGGGCCCTCGAGACCATCGGCGAGCTCGGGTGCGGGGTGGTCGTCTACCTGCGCGGCCACGAAGGCCGCGGCATCGGTATCGCCCACAAGTTCCAGGCCTACGAGCTCCAAGACCGCGGCCGCGACACGGTCGAGGCCAACCTCGACCTTGGCTTCCCCGCCGATGCCCGCGAGTACAGCGTTGCGGCGGCCGTCCTGGCCGATCTCGGCATCCGGAGCCTGCGCCTGCTCACGAACAACCCGGCCAAGGCCGAAGCCCTGATCTCCCATGGGTTCGCGGTGATCGAGCGGGTTCCCATCGCGACCAGCCCCAACGCTCACAACCTGCGCTACCTCCGCACCAAGCGCGACAAGTTCGGTCATGTCCTCGACCTGCCCGACGCGCTCCCGAACGAGGCCTGATCCCCCGTGTTGCGTCTGGTGCTGCCCAAGGGTTCCCTCGAAGCGGCGACGATGCGGCTGTTCGAGGACGCCGACCTCACCGTTTCGCGGGCCTCCGACGTCGACTACCGGGCCACGATCGCCGATCCCCGCATCGACGACGTGCGGATCCTGCGCCCGCAGGAGATCCCGCGGTACGTGACCGACGGGCTCTTCGACATCGGCATCACCGGGCGCGACTGGATCGAGGAGACCAGCGCCGACGTGCACACGCTGGCGCAGCTCCACTACTCGAAGGCCACCGCCCGGCCCATCCGCATGGTGCTCGCGGTGGCCGGCGACTCGCCGGCGATGACCGTCGCCGACCTCCGGCCCGGCCTGCGGGTGCACACGGAGTATCCCGAGCTGACCCGCCGGTTCTTCGAGCGCCACGGCATCGACGCCCGCATCTCCCTCAGCTACGGCGCCACCGAGGCCAAGATCCCCGAGATCGCCGACGCGGTCGTCGAGATCACCGAGACCGGACGGGCGTTGCGCGCGGCGGGGCTCAAGGTGATCGACACCATCCTCGTCTCGTACACCGAGTTCATCGCCAATCCGGCCAGCTATGCCGACCCGGTCAAGCGCCACGCCATGGAGCAGCTGACCACGCTCCTCAACGGAACCCTCGAGGCCCGGGGCCGGGTGCTCGTCAAGCTCAACGTCGACGAGGCCAACCTCAACCGGGTCATCGCGCTCCTCCCGGCCATGAAGGCCCCCACGGTCTCGAAGTTGTTCGGCAACGGCGGCTACGCCGTCGAGACGGTCGTGCCAAAGACCGAGATCAACACGCTCATCCCGGCCCTGAAGGACCACGGCGCGACCGACATCATCGAGCTCCCCATCGCCAAGATCATCCACTGACGGCGTGCGACCCGTCGATCGGAGGGCACATGGGTGAGGCGCAGAGGGCTCACGGCGTCGTGGTGGAGTTCGACGAGGCGCGGGGTCTCGGCGAGGTGGAAACGACCGATGGTCGTCGGCTGCGGTTCCACTGCGTCACGATCGCCGACGGCACCCGGAGGATCCTGGTTGGAACGCCCGTCCGGTTCGAGATCATGGCGGGACTCGGTGGGCGCTGGGAGGCCGGCGCGATCACCCGGGGCTCCACCCCGAGCTGAGCGCCAGGTCGGGGGCGGGTCGGCTCGTTCAGGTCTCGTTGATGCGGCGGGACTGCTGCACGAAGGCCATGCGGAGTTGGGTGAGGGCGTCGGTGAGGGGCTCGGCGTGGGCACCGAGGCGCCCGGCCAGCTTGTCGACGATGGCTCCCATGGCGTCGATGGCCAGGCTGGCCTCGGCGAGCTTGGCCATCGAGGGATTGTCGAGGCCAAGGTGCAACACGGCCAGCTGCCACAGACCGATGGCGTGGTTGGCGATGATGTCGGCCGCGGGCGTCGCCCTGAGCTCGGATTGGAGCTGCGCCAGCTCGGCGGCCTCATCGTGCCCGTCGTGCTCGTCGTGCTCGTCGTGCCCTGTATGGCCGTGGGACGAGACGGGCCCCGCGCCGGAACCCGTGGGAACCGAGCCTGATCCCGCCGATTCGACCGGCTGCTCGCCGGATGGTGTCCACAGTGAGCTCACCCTGGTAACCTCCCCGTCCAACAGCAAAAACACGAAGCGGGACCCGCTCCTGCCTGGTGCGCAAACCTAGCCCCACGTCACGTGGGTCGGGCGGCGAGCACCGGTCATGGGTCCCCACCCGGCCACCGCGACATCGTTTCCACGGTGATCGTCGAGTGCGGCGGGTTGGTCACGACGACACCACGGACCACCGAGCCATCTTCCGGGATGGTGCGTGCGGGATGTGCCCGGGCTGACGCTTCTCTCCCCGCCCGTTCGCGCGTCCCTCGCGTGCCGGCGTCATCGCCCCGACGAAAGGCAGGTCCAGACATCGCCGTCACCGACACCCGGATCAACGATCAGATCCGGTCCCGCGAGGTTCGTCTGATCGGGTCCGACGGAGCGCAGCTCGGCATCAAGGCGCTTCCACAGGCATTGCAGATCGCTCGCGAGCAGCAGCTCGACCTGGTCGAGGTCGCGCCCATGGCCGCTCCACCGGTTTGCCGGATCATGGACTTCAAGAAGTACCAGTACGACGAGCAGCAAAAGCGCAAGGAATCGCGCAAGCGGGCCACGAACATCATCATCAAGGAGATGAAGTTCCGGCCCAAGATCGATCAGCACGACTACGCCACGAAGATGAAGCACGTCGAGCGCTTCCTCTCCGAAGGGTTCAAGGTCAAGCTCACGATCATGTTCCGTGGCCGAGAGGTCGCCCATCCGGAGCTCGGGATGAAGATCCTCGAGAAGGTCTCCGAGCAGGTCAGGGACTACGCCGTGATCGAAGCCTCACCCAAGCTCGACGGCCGTAACATGACCATGGTGGTGGCGCCATCGCGCAAGCCGGGCGGTAAGCCCACCAAAGCCGCTCCGCTGCGAACCGATGAACCGAGGCCGGCCCCGCCAGCAGCGACGAACGGCGAGAGCCCGGCGCCTCCCGCCGTCGCCGTTGCACCTCCCGAGGCTCCCGTCGTTGAGAGCCCCACTCCACCCGCCTGAGCACCATCCGCTGTCGGCTCGCCCGACCCCGTAGGAGATCCACGATGCCCAAGATGAAGACGCACCGGGGCGCGGCCAAGCGCTTCACGACGACCGGTACCGGCAAGCTCCGGCGGCGCAAGGCGTTCAAGGGCCACCTGCTCGAGCACAAGAGCAGCCGACGTCGCCGCCGCCTGAGCGGTCCGGCCGATGTCCACCCCACCGACGTGAAGGCCGTGAAGCGGATGCTCGGTCTCTGAGAGGTTCCAGAGCCCGTCCGACCCGGTCGTAAGGAGAACTCCCGTGGCACGTGTGAAACGTTCCGTCCATTCGAAGAAGCGTCGCAAGGTCGTCCTCGAGCGCGCGAAGGGGTACTCGGGTGCGCGCTCGAAGCACTACCGCAAGGCCAACGAGCAGGTCATGCACTCGTTGCGCTACGCCTACCGCGACCGTCGAGCCCGCAAGGGTGAGTTCCGCAAGCTCTGGATCATGCGGATCAACGCAGGCTGTCGCGAGAATGGTCTGTCGTACTCCCGGTTCATCGCCGGGCTGAACGCCGCCGGGATCGAGGTCGACCGGAAGATGCTCGCCGAGTTGGCCGTGTCCGACGCCCCGGCCTTCGCGGCGCTTGTCGAGACGGCCAAGCAGGCCAGCACGGCTGCCGGCCCCGACGGCACCGATGGCACCGATGGCACCGATGGCACGCATGGTCCCGACGGGAGTGCCGGAGCCGACGAAGACGCAGCGTGACGGTGGCCCGGCCGCGGCCGGGCGCCCGTCACCCGCTGAACCCGCGCCCTCAACGATCGATGCCGAATCGGTGAACGAGCCTCCGGAGCGCACGCTCGGCTTCCGGTCTGCGCCCGTCCGGCGCGTCCGGATGCTGCTCGGCGATCGGGCGCAGCGACGCTCCGAACGGGCCTTCGTGGTGGAGGGCCTCACCCTCGTCGCTGACGCCATCGCCTCGGGTGCGGTCGTCGAGGCCCTGTACGTCGCTCCGGAGGCTCGCCGGCATCCCGAGGTTCTGGCCGCGGCTGAGGCGGCGGGCGTCGCGATCCTCACCCTCGAGCCCGGCGTGATGGAGCGCATCGCCGACACGGTGACCCCGCAGCCCGTGCTGGCGATCGTCGGGATCGTCCCAACGAGCCTGGCCGAGGCCTGTGCCAGCGAGCCGGTGCTGGTGCTGGCCGGGCTGCAGGACCCCGGCAACGTCGGGACCATCCTGCGCACGGCCCAGGCCGCCGGGATCGGTGCGGTCGTCGCCCTGGCCGGGACCACCGATCTGTACGCCCCCAAGGTCGTGCGGGCGAGCGGGGGAGCGCTGCTGCGGATGCGCTGCGTCGCCGACGTGCCCGTCTCGGGCGTGATAGTCGCACTGGCCGCCCGGGGGTTCACGATGCTGGGCGCCGACACCTCGGGTCGGCCCTACGACAGCGTCGATCTGCGGCGACCCCTCGCCCTGTTCCTCGGGGGCGAGACCCACGGGCTCCCCGACGGTCTCCGGGTCGACGAGCTGGTGGCCATCCCCATGGCCGCCGGATGCGATTCGCTCAACGTGGCCGTCGCGGCCGGCATCCTCTGCTTCGAGATCCGTCGCCAGCGCCACCTCCAGCTTCCGTAGCGGCCGCGCCCCTCCATGGCCGGCGACTGACCGGCGACAGACCGCCGGAGAGCGCGACCCGGGAATGATCCCGGGTGGGAGCGCCGGGCTTCGGTACTGTCAGCGCCCGATGGATCTCGCTGACGCACTCTCCCGCCTCGATGTCGAGCTCACCCGGGCTCAGGCCGAGGTGCCGCAGGCAGCCGACCTCGACGGGCTGGCTGGGTGCGAACGCACGCTGCTCGGCCGCCGGGCCGTCGTGACCGACGTGCACGAGCAGATCAAGACGTTCCCACCGGTCGACCGCCCCGCGCTCGGTAAGGCGGTCGGAGCCTTCAAGCAGGTCGTGACGGCGCTGGTCGAGCAGCGCCGGACCGAGCTCGCCGACGTCGAACGGACGCTGCGTCTGACCCGCGACGCGGTCGACCTCACGTTGCCGCCCCGAGGCCGGCCCCGGGGGCACCTGCACCTCGTCACCCAGGTGCAGCAGGAGCTCGAGGACGTGTTCGTGGGCCTGGGCTTCCGGGTGGCCGAGGGCCCCGAGGTCGAGACCGACTTCTACAACTTCGAGGCGCTCAACATGCCGCAGGCCCATCCGGCCCGGTCGATGTGGGACACGCTGTACGTGAAGCTGGGCCAGCCCGAGGAGGTGCTGCTGCGCACCCACACCTCGCCCGTGCAGATCCGGGTCATGCAAGACCAACGTCCGCCGATCGCCACGGTCATGCCCGGCCGGTGCTACCGCCGCGACACCCTCGACGCCCGGCATTCGCCGGTGTTCCACCAGATCGAAGGGCTCGTCGTCGATCGCGGGATCACCTTCGGTGACCTGGCCGGCACCATCGAGGCCTTCACGCGGGCCTATTTCGGAGACGGTCGCACCGCACGGCTGCGCCCGAGCTTCTTCCCGTTCACCGAGCCCTCGGCCGAGTTCGAGGTGACGTGTTTCATGTGCGCAGGGTCTGGGTGCGGCGTGTGCTCACGGACGGGCTGGCTCGAGCTGGGCGGCTGTGGGATGGTCGACCCGAACGTCTTCGCCGCCGTTGGTTACGACCCCGAGGAGTACAGCGGATTCGCCTTCGGTTTCGGGCTCGAGCGCATGGCCATGACCCGCTACGGCGTCGACCACATCAAGGCCTTCTGGGACAACGACCTGAGGTTCTTGGAGCAATTCTAGTGCTGCGCTTGTGCAGACTCCAAGCCGAGCCACCGACTCCGTCGGCGTCTCGGCGTCGTCTGCGAATTCGAGACCTCGCTGCGCTCGGCGGAGGTCAACGGCAACACCCGGCAAGACCCGGCAAGACCCATCAGCAAGCCTGAGCAGATCTGGAGAGCGCATGAGGGCACCGTTGTCGTGGTTGGGGGAGTTTGCTGCTGAGTTGCCGCGGGATGCGGGGAGGTTGGCTGATGCGTGCAACGGGATCGGGCTGATCGTCGACGCCATCGACGAGCCCGGCCGCGAGATCGAGGGTGTGATCGTCGCTCGCATCCTCGACGTGGTCGCCCATCCCAATGCCGACAAGCTGCGCCTGGCCGAGGTCGATTTCGGGACGGGCACCACCCGCGTGGTGTGCGGCGCTCCCAACATCGAGGCCGGGCAGCTCGTGCCGTTCGCTCCCTCGGGAGCGAGCCTGCCTGGCGGGTTCCGTCTCGAACGGCGCACGATCCGCGGCGAGGTCTCCGACGGGATGCTCTGCTCGGCTCGCGAGCTGGGACTCGGCGACGACCACGGGGGGATCGTGCAGCTCGCGGCCGACGCCGAGCTCGGCGCCGACGTGCGGATCGTGCTGGGCCTCGACGACCTCGTGCTCGAGCTCGAGATCACGCCGAACCGCCCCGACGCCATGTCGATCGTGGGGATCGCGCGCGACCTCGCCGCCCACTTCCGGATCCCGTTCACGATCCCGCTGGTAGCACCGTCGACGCGCGGTCCCGGCGTCGGCGGACGGGCGACCGTCAGCATCGAAGCGCCCGACCGCTGCCCCCGCTACGTGGGCTGGACGGCCGACGTGGTGGTCGGGCCGTCACCGGCATGGCTGGCCCGACGGCTCACGATGGCTGGCATGCGTCCCATCAACAACGTGGTCGACGTCACGAACTACGTGATGCTCGAACGGGGACAGCCCCTCCATGCCTTCGACCTGGCCCGGCTGCCGGGACGCGGCATCGTCGTGCGCCTGGCCGGCGCCGGTGAAGGGCTCACCACCCTCGACGGTGTCGAACGGCAGCTCACGGTCGACGATCTCCTCATCTGCGACGGGCACTCGAAGCCGACGGCCGTCGCTGGCATCATGGGCGGCGCCGACTCCGAGGTCGTCGATTCCACCACCGAGCTGCTGCTCGAAGCGGCCTTCTTCAGCGCGCCCGGCATCGGGCTCACGTCGAAGCGCCTGGGCCTGCGTACCGACGCCTCGGCCCGGTTCGAACGTGGTGTCGACCCGGCCGGGACGCTCGACGCGGCAGCGCGGGCCATGGCGTTGTTGGAGATCGTGGCATCGGGTAGCGCCGGCAGCGATCCGCTCGACGCCCATCCCGTCCCCGCCGAGCGCGCCCGCGTCGTGGTCCGCACGTCGCGGGTCAACGCGGTCCTGGGCACCGCGCTCAGCACCGATGAGATCGTGGGGCGCCTCGAGCCCCTGGGCATCGAGTGCCTGGAATCGAGCGACCCCGACGTCCGCACGGCCGTCGTCCCCACCTTCCGGCCCGACATCGAGCGTGAGATCGACCTGATCGAGGAGGTCGGGCGCCACCACGGCTTCAACAACATCACCCGCACGGTGCCGCGCCCGGCTGGCACCTCGGGCGGGCTCACCCGCGCCCAGCAGGAGCGGCGACTCGTGCGTCACGCCCTCACCGGCGTCGGGGCGTCGGAGGCGTTCACCTCGTCGCTCGTCGCTCGGATCGATCTCGAACGGTGCGGGTTCTCGTCCGATGGTGCCGTCGAGCTCGAGAACCCGCTGCGGGCCGAGGAGTCGTGCCTGCGGACGGCCGTCCTCCCCGGCCTGGTGCGCGCCGTCGGCTACAACGCCAGCCACGGCCAGCCCAATGTGGCCCTGTTCGAGCTCGGGCATGTCTTCGGACCGCCGAGCGCGGCGACAGCGCCACTGCCCGACGAACGCGAGCACGTGGCCTGCGTGCTGGCGGGGTTGCTGCGGCAGCGTCCTCACGCCGACGATCGTCCCGTCGACGTGCACGACGCGACCGCGGCGCTCGCTTCGGTGCTCGACACGCTCGAGATCGCCGACGTGCGCATCGAGGCGGGCCCGGGTCCCGGACTGCACCCGGCCCGTTCGGCCGCCGTGGTGGTCGACGGTGCCGCCGTCGGATGGGTGGGGGAGGTCGATCCCGAGGTCGCGGCCCGTTTCGGCGGAGGCCCGATCGTCGGCTTCGAGTGCGACCTCGACCGGTTGCTGGCTTCCAGGCGTCGCTCTCGCCAGTTCCAGCCGGTCTCGGTGTTTCCGGCCTCGTCGATCGATCTGGCCTTCGTGGTCGACGACAGCGTTCCTGCTCGTTCGGTCGAGGACGCGCTGCGTGCGGGCGGTGGAGCGCTCGTCGAGTCGATCGCGCTCTTCGACGCCTTCCGGTCGGAGGCCGTCGGCGCCGGCAACGTCTCGCTGGCGTTCTCGATCTGGTTCCGGGCACCCGATCGCACCCTCACCGACCAGGACGTGGCCGGGCTACGCCAGGGTGCGATCGACGCCGTCCTGGCCGCCACCGGGGCCCGGCTCCGGGGCTGAGAACGGGACAGAGCCGACAAGTTCGGGCAAGTCCGAGGTGCACGTCGACTGCTTGGAGCGGTTGATTCAACCTCGCTCAGTGGCGCGTCGATAGCCGGGTCACCACTGGACACACTGGGAGACAACCATGAAGAAGTTCCTTGCTGCCATCGCTGCATCCGCCCTCATGCTGACCCTGTCGGCCTGCTCGAAGGACACCACCGTCGACCGCGGCGACATCCAGTCGAGCCTTGGCGTCGACGCGGACACCGCCGACTGCATCGGCACCAAGATCGAGGCCGAGTTATCCGGCGACGAGATCAAGGCCGTATCCGAGGACACCGCCGACGAGGAGCTCCTCTCCCGTGCCTTCGACGTGACGCTGGCGGCTGCTGAGGAATGCGGCGCCGACCTCGCCGCGCTCGGCGAGGGCTGATCGGACCCACCAGCACTCGGCCCCCCGCTGAGGCCTGACCTCGAGCCATCGTGGGCTGATGCTGCCGCCAAGATCTCCCGTACCTGTCGCTGACCACGCATCGACGTCGTGGCAGCGACAGGTGCTCGGAGGGGCTTGCATAGCTATGCAGTTCGCTGTATGATGGCGGGATGAGCTTGTCCGCGGGGATCGTCGGTGCATCCGGGTACATGGGCGCCGAGCTGTTGCGTCTGCTCGCCGGCCATCCCGAGATCGACGTGGTCTACGCCAGCGGCGAGTCGAACGCCGGGGCCCGCATCGCCGATCTCTATCCCTCGCTGACGTCGGCCTACGGCGATCGGACGCTGGCGGCCTTCGACGCCGAGGCCGTCGCCGGGCTCGACGTCGTCTTCTGTGCCCTTCCCCACGGCGAGTCGCAGAAGCAGATGGCGGCGATCACCGCCGCGGCCCGGCACGTGGTCGACGTCGGTGCCGACTTCCGACTCCCGGCTGACGTCTACGAGCAGTGGTACGGCGAGGCCCACCAGGCCCCCGAGCTGCTCGACGAGTTCTCGTACGGGATGGTCGAGCTGTACCGCGCCGACATCACCGGGCGACCCCACGTCGCCAACCCCGGGTGCTACCCCACGGCCAGCTCGATCGCCCTGGCGCCGTTCATGAGCGCCGGATGGATCGAGCCCACCGGGATCGTCGTCAACGCCATGAGCGGCGTGTCGGGGCGGGGTCGGGGGCTGTCGACCATCAGCCTCTACAGCGAGGCCAACGAGAACGCCATGGCCTACGGGCTCATGACGCACCGACACACGGCCGAGATCGAGCAGGCGCTCACGCACGTCGCGCCCCCGGCGGGCGCGCCCGTGCAGGTGCTGTTCACGCCGCACCTGGTGCCCATGAACCGGGGGATCGTGGCCACCTGCACGGCGCGACCGGCGGTGTCGGGCCTCACCACGGCCCGCTTGCTCGATCGTCTCCGCGAGGCCTGGGCCGGCGAGCCCTTCGTCATCGTCGGCGAGAACCCGCCCCAGGCCAAGGCGGCACTCGCATCGAACGCCGTGCACGTCACCGCCCGCTACGACGCCCGCACCGGCACCGTGCTGGCACTTGCAGCCGAGGACAACCTCGTCAAGGGGGGCAGTGGGCAGGCCGTTCAGAACGCCAACCTCCTGCTCGGTCTCCCCGAAACCTGCGGGCTGAGCGCCATCGGGATCATGCCGTGACCCGGGGCGACGGGCACACTGGGTGCAGCGACAGCAGCGACAGCAGCGACAGCAGCGACAGCAGCGACAGCAGCGGGCCAGCCGCGCCGTGAACAGAGGGGATGGCCGATGAGCGTCACTGCTGCCAAGGGATTCCGGGCCGCGGGCATCGCCTGCGGGATCAAGCTGAGCGGCAACCCCGATCTCGCGTTCGTGGCCACGACGGATGGCCGGTCCGTGGCCGCGGCCGGCGTCTTCACCACCAACCTGGCCACCGCGCCGCCCGTCCTCGTGTCGCGCGAGCACCTGCGGGCCACCGGCGGGCGCAGCACGGGTGTCGTGCTCAGCTCGGGCAACGCCAACGCGGCGACGGGTGCGGCGGGTCGGCGCGACGCCGAGCGCATGTGCGAGCTGGCCGCCGCCGGCCTCGGCGGGGGAGTGCCCGCAGAGCAGATCCTGGTCTGCTCGACCGGGCTGATCGGGATTCCCATGCCGATGGCCCACCTGGAGCACGGCATCCCGCTGGTCGCTGCGGGTCTCGAGACCGGCGACGCAGCCGGGGCCCGGGCTGCGAGCGCCATCATGACCACCGACACCGTGGCCAAGACGGCACTGGCCCAGGCCAGCCTGCCCGAGGGCGGCCCCGCGTTCTCGGTCGGGGGCATGGCCAAGGGCGCCGGGATGATCTCGCCGGCCATGGCCACGATGCTGGCGCTGCTCACGACCGACGCCGCCGTGGAGCCCGTCGTCCTGCAACGGATGCTGGAAGACGCCGTCGACCGCTCGTTCAACGCCCTCACGGTCGACGGGTGCACGAGCACCAACGACACGGTGTTGATCCTGGCCTCGGGTGCGGCGGGCAACGCGCCCATCGCCGACACGACCTCGATCGGGTACCACACCGTGGCCGAGGCGGTCAGGGCCGTGTGCGCCTCGCTCGCCGAGCAGATCGCCCGTGACGCCGAGGGTGTCACCAAGCTCGTCCGGGTCGAGGTCGTCGGCGCCCGCTCCCGGCCCGACGCAGCGCGCGCCGCGCGGGCCGTCGCCGACAGCCTGCTCGTCAAGTGCTCGTGGTACGGCGAGGATCCCTACTGGGGACGGGTGCTGTCGGAGCTCGGGGCCAGCGGCTCGTTCATCGATCCCGATCGGGTCAGCATCGCTTACAACGGAATCGTGGTCTGCGAGCACGGGATCGCCGCGGCCCACGACGTCGAGGCCGCCCGAAAATCGATGGAGGCCAAGGAGATCGTGGTCACCGCCGATCTGGGGCTCGGCAACGGCGCGAGCGCCATCCTCACCACCGACCTGGGTCACGGCTACATCGACGAGAACATGGGCACGTCGTGAGCGGCACCACGACGGCCGACACCACGACGGCCGGCAGCGCAGCCCTGGCTCGTCTGGAGACCGCCCGCGAGAAGGCGGCCGTGCTGGCCGAGGCCCTCCCGTACATCCGCGAGTTCTCGGGGCGCACCGTGGTCATCAAGTACGGCGGCCACGCCATGAACGAGCCCCATCTGGCCGATCTCTTCGCGCAGGACGTCGTGCTCATGCGACTGGTGGGCATCAATCCGGTCGTCGTGCACGGCGGCGGCCCCCAGATCACCGACCTCATGAACCGCCTGGGCAAGCAGGCCACGTTCGTCGACGGGCTGCGGGTCACCGACGCCGAGACCGTCGACATCGTGCGCATGGCCCTCGTGGGTCGGGTCAACCGTGAGGTCGTCGGCGCCATCAACAAGCAGGGGCCCTACGCTGTGGGGCTCTCGGGCGAGGACGCCGGTCTCATCACCGTCACCCAGCGCGATCCCCGGCTGGGTTTCGTCGGCGACGTGCGATCGGTCAACCCCGGCATCCTCGTGAAGCTCCTGCGGGAGGAGCTGATCCCGGTGGTCGCCGGTGTCGGCGTCGACGACGACGGTCAGGCCTACAACATCAACGCCGACACGGTGGCGGGCGCTGTCGCCGAGGCGCTCCAGGCCGAGAAGCTCGTCTACCTCACCGATGTCGCCGGGCTCTACGCCGACTTCGCCGACAAGACCTCGCTCCTCGCCCAGGTCGACGCCGACCGTCTCCAGGCCATGCTCGACGACGGCTCGGTGAGCGAGGGGATGATCCCCAAGCTCCGTTCGTGCGTCGACGCCCTGCGGGCCGGGGTGAAGCGGGCCCACATCCTCGACGGCCGCATCCCCCATGTGCTGCTGCTCGAGTTCTTCACCCGGGAGGGAATCGGAACGATGGTGCTGCCATGACCGGGCCGAGCGACGCGCCCACCCCGATGACGTTCGACGAGCTCCGCGCCCTCGACGCCGCCCACGTGATGCAGACCTACGGCCGCATCCCGGTGGCGTTCGTCCGTGGTGCGGGCACGCGGCTCTACGACACCGAGGGCCGCGAGTACCTCGACTTCCTCGGCGGGCTCGCCGTCACGGCGTTGGGCCACGCCCATCCCGAGGTGGCAGACGCCATCGCCGACCAGGCCCGCACGCTGCTCCACGTCTCGAACCTGTACTACAACGACATCCAGCCCCGGTTGGCGGCGGTCCTCGACCGGCTGCTCGGGGGTGGCGGACGGGTGTTCTTCGCCAACTCCGGGGCCGAGGCCAACGAGTGCGCGATCAAGCTGGCCCGCCGGTACGGCCAGACCCGCCACGGCCGCGAGCGCTTCCACGTCCTCAGCGCCTACGGCTCGTTCCACGGACGCACGCTGAGCACGCTGGCCGCCACGGGCCAGCCCGAGAAGCAGGAGCAGTTCCAGCCCCTGCCCGACGGCTTCCGGCACGTGCTGCTCAACGACGTCGACGAGCTCACCAAGGCCTTCGACGACCGCGTCTGTGCCGTGATGATCGAAGCGGTCCAAGGCGAGGGCGGCGTGCACCCCACCGACACCGCGTACCTCCAGGCGGTCAGGGAGCTCTGCGACGAGCGCGACGCCCTGCTCGTCTGCGACGAGGTGCAGGTGGGCATGGGCCGTACCGGGCGATGGTTCGGCTTCGAGCACATGGGCGTTCAGCCCGACGTGGTCACCATGGCCAAGGCGCTGGGCAACGGCATGCCCATCGGCGCCTGCTGGGCTCGCTCCGAGGTGGCCTCGGCGTTCGTGCCCGGCCTGCACGCCACGACGTTCGGCGGCCAACCCCTCGCGGCTCGGGCCGCTCTGGCCACGCTGGCGGTCATGGAACGCGACGACGCCCCGGCGATGGCCGCCCGGGCCGGGGCCGCGCTCCGCGCAGCCCTGGCCGATGTCGCCGGCGTCGCCCATGTGCGCGGCCTGGGGTTGCTCCTGGCGGTCGAGCTCGAACCCCCGATCGACGCCAAGGCGGTCGCCGCCACGCTGCTCGAACGGGGGCTCGTCGTCAACGCCGTCACGCCGACGGCTCTGCGTCTGGCGCCGCCGCTCACCGTGACCGACGACGAGATCGCCGCCGCCGTGGCGATCGTGGGGAGCGTCCTCGCCGAGCAGCTCGAAGCGCCCGACCAGGGGGCAGTCCGGTGACGGCCGGTCCCGGCGGCCACCGGGGAGTGCTCGAGGTCGACGACCTCACGAGCGGCCAGATCACGACGGTGCTCGATCGGGCCACGGCGTGGAAGACCGATCCGGGCCTCGTCCCGGCGGGCGTGCTCTCCGGCCGGGGCATCGCTGCGCTGTTCCAGAAGCCGTCGCTGCGTACCCGGGTCTCGTTCGAGATGGCCGTCGCCACGCTCGGGGGCCATCCGGTGAGCCTGCGAGAGCAGGAGGTGAGCCTGGGCGCCCGCGAGAGCGCGGCCGATGTCGCCCGTACCCTGGCCAGCTACTGCACCGCGATCGCAGCGAGGGTGTTCGATCACGCCGTGCTCGAGACCATGCAGGCTGCGGTCTCGGTCCCGGTCGTGAACCTGCTCAGCGACCAGGCCCATCCGTGCCAGGCCCTCGCCGATCTGCTCACCCTACGTGAATCGTGGGGCGAGCTCGAAGGGCGGCGCCTGGCCTACGTGGGCGACGGCAACAACGTGGCGGCGTCGCTGGCGCTCGGGGCGGCGATGACCGGTGTCGAGATCGTGCTGGCCAGCCCGCCCGGATACGAGCTCCCCGAGGTCGTGGTGGCCCGAGCCCGCCACCTCGGAGGCGTCGTCGAGCTCACCTCCGATCCGATCGAGGCGGTGCGCGACGCGCACGCCGTCTACACCGACGTCTGGACCTCGATGGGCCAGGAATCCGAGCACGAGCATCGGCTCGCCGTGTTCGACCCGTACCGCGTCGACATCGACCTGATGGCCCATGCCGAGCCCGATGCGGTGTTCCTGCATTGCCTGCCCGCGCATCGGGGCGAGGAGGTCACCGACGAGGTGATCGACGGGCCGTCGTCGGTGGTGTGGAACCAGGCCGAGAACCGCATGCATGCCGTCCGAGCGTTGCTCGTCGAGCTGCTCGACCCGCAGCGACCGCAGTGAAGGAGCCCGACGTGGGAACGCTCGGCAAGCCCCAGCGCCAGCACCGGATCGCCCGTCTCCTCGAGGAGCAGGTCGTCTCCAGCCAGCAGCAGCTCCTCGAGCTGATGGCCTCCGAAGGGATCGTCGCCACCCAGGCCACGGTGAGTCGCGACCTCGAGGAGCTGGGCGCGGTCAAGGTCCGCATCCCCGGCGGCACCATGGCCTACGCCATCCCCGAGCACGCGCACGACCGGGTGGTTCCCGAAGATCATCTCCGTCGGGTCATGGGCGAGTTCGTGGTCGAGGCCGATCACAGCCACAATCTCGTCGTCCTGCGCACGCCACCGGGTTCGGCCCACGTCGTGGCCTCGGCCCTCGACCGCGCTGGTCTGGCCGAGATCGTGGGCACCATCGCCGGCGACGACACCATCCTGATCGTCTGCGCAGAGCGCTTCCCGGGCCGCGATGTCGCCAACCACCTCAGGACCCTGGCCGGGCTCTGACCCACCAACGACCCCACCCGGGCCTCAGGCCCCAGTGCGAACCCGAGAGAGAGCAGCGAGCTCCATGAGCGACACCGCCGGCGAGAGCCGCACCCTGTGGCACGGACGGATCACCGAGGCGCCGGCCGACGAGCTGATGGCGTTCACGGTGAGCCTGCCCTTCGACCGGCGCCTCGCTGGCGACGACATCGAAGGTTCCCGGGCCCATGTGGCGATGCTGGCCAGCGTGGGCCTGCTCACCGAGGAGGAGCGATCACTCGTCATGGCGGCCCTGGCCCAGGCTGAGAAGGAGCTCCTGGCCGGGACGTTCGTGTTCCAGCCGACCGACGAGGACATCCACACCGCCATCGAACGGCGGGTCACCGAGCTGGCCGGTCCGGCCGGGGCCAAGTTGCACACCGGTCGTAGCCGCAACGACCAGGTGGCGCTCGATCTGCGACTGTTCGTTCGTCGCGAAGGCCGCGACCTGGCCCGGCGCATCCATGGCCTCCAGCTCGTGCTGCTGGAACGGGCCGTGGAGATGGGCGACGCCTACCTCCCGGGATACACCCACCTCCAGCGGGCCCAGCCCGTGCTGCTCGCGCACCACCTCCTGGCGCACGTCTGGGCCTTCGTACGCGATGTCGACCGCTTCGGCGATGCGCTGCACCGGGCCGACGTCTCCCCGTTGGGCGCCGGCGCGCTGGCCGGGTCGAGCCTCCCCCTCGATCCCGACAAGGTTGCCGCCGATCTGGGCTTTCACGCTCGTTTCCAGAACTCGATCGATGCCGTCTCCGACCGAGACTTCGTTGCCGAGCTGCTGTTCACCTGCGCCTTGACCCAGATCCACCTCTCTCGGATGGGCGAGGAGATCGTGCTGTGGACCAGTGAGGAGTTCGGCTTCGCTCGGCTGGCCGATGCCTACTCGACGGGCTCCTCCATGCTCCCGCAGAAGAAGAACCCCGACATCGCCGAGCTGGCCCGCGGCAAGGCCGGTCGGCTCATCGGCGATCTCACCGGTTTCCTGGCCACGTTGAAGGGGCTCCCGTTGGCCTACAACCGCGATCTGCAGGAGGACAAGGAACCGCTGTTCGACGCGTTCGACACGCTGGCGCTCACCCTCAACGCCGTGACCGGCATGATGAGCACGGTCACGTTCGACGTCGAGCGCATGCGCAAGGCCGCCGACATGCCCTCGTCGTCAGCGACCGACCTGGCCGAGGATCTGGTGCGTCGGGGCGTCCCGTTCCGCGACGCCCACGGGATCGTCGGCAGCATCGTGCGCCAGTCCCTCGAACGGGGTATCCCGATCGATGAGCTGGTGATGACCGAGCCCCGGCTCGGTCCCGAGGCCCTCACCCACCTCGAACCCGGTGCCGCGGTGCGCCGCCGATCGTCGCCGGGCGGCGCCGGTCCCGGTCCGCTCGCGGCCCAGCTCGTCGCGGTGCACGACCGGCTGGCGGCGCAGAAGGCGTGGCTCGGCGAGTGACGGCCGTCCCCGGGGCCGGCTCGACGTCTGGGGACGGGGCCCAGGCCGCCGAGCGTCCCGGGCCGGCGCCCCTGAGCCAGGCTCGGCGGTTGGGACGAGAGTTCTTCGCCCGCGACAGTCGGGTCGTGGCCGTCGAGCTTTTGAACAAGGTGCTGGTGCACGACGATCCCGGCGCGGGGCTGATCGCCGGCCGCATCGTGGAGGTCGAGGCCTACCTCGGCGCCGACGATCCGGCGAGCCATTCGTATCGGGGCACGACACCGCGCACGCAGGTCATGTTCGGGCCCGCAGGTCACCTGTACGTGTACTTCAGCTACGGGATGCACTGGTGCGCCAACGCCGTCACCGGCGATGACGGCGTCGGGACGGCCGTCCTGGTGCGGGCCCTGGCCCCGCTCGAGGGCCGCGCAACGATGCACGAGCGGCGGCCCGCAGCCCGCCGTGAGCGCGACCTGTGCTCGGGCCCGGCCCGGCTCACCCAGGCCCTGGGGCTCGACGGGCGGCACAACGGGCTCGATCTCTGCGCGGCATCGGCTGCGGTCTGGATCGCCGACGACGACACGGCGCCGCCGGCCCGGCCGAGCGCGAGCCCGCGCATCGGCATCAGCAAGGCGGTCGAGCACAGCTGGCGCTGGTACGTGAGTGGCGATCCCAACGTGAGCTGAGCGTCACCACGCAGTCGCAGGCTCGAACCCTCCTGGGCTGGCCGCTGCCGGGCTGCCGGGCTGCTGGGCTGTCAGCCCGTGGCGGACGAGGTGGGCGTGGGCGTCGTCGCCGGCAGCTCGGGGTTGACGCTCAGCACGACCGTCGTTCCTCCGGCAGTGGGGATGCCCGCTGCGGGCACGGTGCGCCACGCCCGACCGGCCTCGGCGTCGGTCGCTCCGGCGCGCAGCTCCACCTGCACCTGCACGATGTACCCGGCCGCTTCCACAGCGGCCCGGGCCTCGGCGGCGCTCTTGCCCAGCACGTTGGGCACCACCGGCGAGGCGGTGGCCACGTCGAGGGCGATCGTCGTGTCGGGCATGAAGAACAGGCCGGCCGCCGGCTCCTGGGCCAGCACCGTCCCTGGGGCGGTCTCGGGACCGACCAGCTGCTGGAGTTCGGTGATCGAGTTGAATCCCGCCGTCCGCAGGATGGTCCGGGCCTCCTCGACGGGAAGGCCGATGACGTTGGGGAGCGAGATGGGCAGGGCCTGCGTCGTGGTCGTCACCGGAACCGCCCACGGCGGCATCTCGGCGAACGGGATGATCTCGTGGCCGGCGTGGGCCGCCGCCATGAAGTCGTGCCAGATCTGGGTGGGATAGGTGCCGCCGAATACCTTGATCGGCGTCGCCGGGGGCTGCATGGGCCGGGGCCGGTCGCCGAAGCCGACCCAGACCGCAGTCGAGAGGCAGCGATCGCCCTCACCGGCTCCGAAGCACGAGGTGTAGCCCACGAACCAGGCGTCTTTGTAATCCTGGTTGGTGCCCGTCTTGCCGGCGGCCGGTCGTCCGTCGGGGAGCGGGCCGCGCCGGGCCGCGGTACCGCAGCAGATCACCTGGGTCATGATCTGGCTCACTGTTCGGGCCGTACGGTCGCTGACCGCCGTCTCGGCCGTGGGCGTGTGGTCGTAGATCTCGCGCCCGCTGGCGGTCGTGACGCTCAGCACGAACGTGTTGTCGTTGCGCACACCGTCGTTGGCGAGCGTGGCGTAGGCCGTCGCCATGTCGAGCGGTGTCACCTCGTTCGAGCCCAGCACCGACGAGTAGAACGGCTGCATGGGTGACTCGATGCCCAGCTTCTCGGCCACCGAGACCGCGTACTCCGGGCCGACCATCACGATCAGGTTGGCATATGCAGCGTTGATCGACGAGCGGGTCGACTCGATCAGATCGACCATGCCGTGGCCGCTGCCCTCGGCGTTGCGGGGCTCCCAGTACTTGCCGTCGGGGAGCAGGATGTGCGCCGGCGACGTCGAGTCGACCTGGGTCAGCGGCGGGATGCCCTGCTCGAGAGCGGCGGCGAGCACGAAGGTCTTGAACGACGAGCCCGTCTGGCGGCGGCCGACGCTGGCGAAATCGAACTTGGCCCGAGGATCGTCGCCGAAGTATCCGGGCCGGCCGCCCACCATGGCCAACACCTCGCCCGTGAGCGGGTCGACCGTCACCAGCGCCGCGGTGGGCCACTGCTCGGCCGGGTCCGGCAGGACGCCCTCCATCGCCTGTTCGGCGAGAGCTTGGAGCCCGAGGTCGACGGTGGTGGTGATGCGCAGGCCCTGGCGGAACAGCAGGTCCTCTCGCACCTCCTTGGTGTCCTCGTAGCCGTTGGTCTCGAGGGCCCTGCCGAACTCGGGATCGTTGAGGATCCACCGCTTCACGGCGTCGACGAAGTGGGGTGCCGGGTACCCGACGTTCGACGGGCTGTGGTCGAGGAGCTCGCCCGGGCGCAGGTGCGCTCGTCCGTCGAGCCCGGCGATCGAAGCCAGGGTCGGCCCCGCGATCGGCGTCAGCTTCGCTTGGTCGTAGCGTTCCTTGGAGATGTACCCCTGCTCGAGCATGGCGTCGAGCACCAGGTTGCGGCGGGCCCGGGCGTCCTCGGGGTTCGTGTACGGGTCGAGCGTCGAGGGCGACTTGGGCAGTCCGGCGATGAGCGCCGCCTGGGCCACGCTGAGGTCCTTGGCGTGCTCGCCGAAGTAGTAGAGCGCCGCGGCCTCCACGCCGTACTGACCGTTGCCGAAGTAGATCGTGTTCAGGTAGCTCTCGAGCACGTACTCCTTGGGGTACTTCTGGGTGACCTGGAGGGCGGTGATGGCCTCACGCGCCTTGCGTCCGGCGGTCTGTTCGTCGCTCAGGATCTGGTTCTTCACCCACTGCTGGGTGATGGTCGAGCCACCCTCGACGATCGCACCCTCCTCGGCATTGCGCACCAGGGCGCGGAGGAGGGCCTTGACGTCGACGCCTTGGTGGTCCCAGTAACGCTCGTCCTCGATGGCGATGACGGCGTTGACGACGCTCCCGCAGTCGACCTGGGTCTCCGGTGGCTTCACCACGGCACGACACCGCGGATCCTCGCCCATCTCGATGAGATCGATCTTGGCCCGGTTCTCCTCGGCTTTGAGCGTGATGATGGGCGTGCCGTCCCGAGCGAAGATGGTCGACGGCTGAGCGTTCGTGAAGTCCTGCTGCTCGATCTCGACGTCGTAGCGGTACAGCCCGTCGCACGCCGTGGCCACGACGGCCGCGACCGCGAGGGCGGCAGTGGCTCGAAGGCGTCGCGCCGTCAGACCTCGACGAGGAGGCGTGCGGTCGCCGGCGCGACAGGGAGCAGCAGGATCGGACGGCATCTCCCGCGATCGTACCGATCCCGGGCGTGGCCCCGGAGTCAGCCGGATGCGCTCGGTGCGGCGAAACACGTTCTCCGGGTCGGGTGCCCGGTTGCTACCGTCGGCGCCATGGCCGAGATCAGCGTCGACGAGCAGCTGCACGTCCTCACCTCCGGGTCCGCAGCACTCGTGTCGGCCGACGAGCTCGGCCACCGTCTGGCCTCGGGACGCCCGCTGCGCGTGAAGCTCGGGATCGACCCCACCGCGTCAGACATCCACCTGGGTTTCGCCGTCGTGTTGCGCAAGCTCCGCCAGTTCCAGGACCTCGGGCACCGTGCGGTCCTGATCATCGGAGACTTCACAGCGCGCGTGGGCGATCCGAGCGGACGGTCGGCGACGAGGCCGCAGCTCTCGGCCGAGGAGGTCGATCGCCACGCAGCGACGTACATCGAGCAGGTCCAGCGGATCCTCGACCCGGCACCCGAGCGCCTCGAGATCCGCCGCAACTCGGAGTGGCTCGGAGCGATGGGCATCTCCGATGTCCTGGCCCTCACCTCGCGCTACACCGTGGCCCGCATGCTCGAGCGTGACGACTTCCACAACCGCTACACGGGCGGACAGCCGATCTCGATCCTCGAGCTCCTCTACCCGTTGCTGCAAGGGTGGGACTCGGTGATGGTCCGCGCCGACGTCGAGCTCGGGGGAACCGACCAGCTGTTCAACCTCCTGGTCGGGCGCGACCTCCAGCGTGCCGAGGGCCAGCTCCCCCAGATCGCGCTCACGACGCCGCTGCTCGAGGGACTCGACGGGGTCAAGAAGATGTCGAAGTCCCTGGGGAACTACGTCGGGATCGCCGAGTCGCCGGCGGAGCAGTTCGGCAAGCTCATGAGCATCCCCGACACCCTTCTACCCCGCTACCTCGAGCTGGCCACGGGCTGGCACCCCGCCCAGATCGCCTCCACCACGGCTGCGCTGGCAGCGGGCACGCTGCATCCCAATGCCGCCAAGCGCCTCCTGGGGCGGACCGTCGTCGAGCGCTACCACGGACTCGACGCCGCAGCGGCGTCCGAGGCCGCGTTCGACCAGGTGTTCAAGGCCGGCGGGCGCCCCGACGAGATCTCGACCACCGTGGTGGCGCCATCGGAGATCGTCGACGGGCGCATCGGTCTGGTGAGGCTCCTGGCGCTCGCGGGACTGGTCACGAGCAACGGCGACGCCCGCCGGCAGATCACCGGAGGAGCGGTACGGATCGACGGTGAGCGTGTCGCCGACCCCGAGCACGATCTCTCGGCCGAATCACTCGGCACCATGGTCGTCCAGGTCGGAAAACGTCGGTGGGCCCGGTACGAGCTGGGCTCCTGAGCCCGGCTACGTTGACCGCCGTCAGCGCAGCCTGGAACTCCGAGAACCTCGTCCGGATCAAACGGACGAGAATCTCGGCTCCGAGTTGACACCGACAGCGAAGCAGTGTAGATTACCCCTCCGCCCGCCGGACCGGATTCGTACACAGCCGGACCTACCGGGCAGACGAGCGCCCGATGCATGAGCGCTCCACGATCGAGCATCTCCTGACACGAACGAGCGGCGGCGCCTCCTTCGAGAGCACGCTACCGCTGACAGTGTGTCGGCCAGGCAACCGTTCTTCGGCCCTGCCATGGCAGTCGCTCCTTGAAAACGGAATAGTTCAGCCAACAGCAAGTGCGGGTAAGGAGAGGGGTCAACCCTCAAGAACCCAAACAGCTCAATGCAAGGACAACGGTTCCGACCCACCTCGGTGGGTCGAAGGACCAGCGTCTGCGCTGGGTGGCCACAATCCAATCCCTTGTGGATTGCGAACGTGGTTGCTCTTCTTCGAATCCACGCCGCACCCGAGTTTCTCGGTGGCGACGGGGATCAGTTTTTCGATGGAGAGTTTGATCCTGGCTCAGGACGAACGCTGGCGGCGTGCCTAACACATGCAAGTCGAGCGGATCCCAACTAGTGGCAACACTGGGGAAAGATTAGCGGCGAACGGGTGAGTAACACGTGAGGAACCTGCCCCGGAGACCGGGATAACAGTTGGAAACGACTGCTAATACCGGATGTCGTCATTGGATCGCATGGTCCGATGACGAAAAGGATTCCGCTCCGGGAGGGTCTCGCGGCCTATCAGCTTGTTGGTGGGGTAACGGCCCACCAAGGCGTCGACGGGTAGCTGGTCTGAGAGGACGATCAGCCACACTGGGACTGAGACACGGCCCAGACTCCTACGG
>VFJJ01000095.1 GCA_009886115.1 Actinomycetota bacterium | reverse complement strand
CCAGGGTCTGGTCCTCCACGCCCAGAGCCGTCCAATCCCGAGGTTCGTGATGCTCAGGCGCTGCGTGCGCATCCGAGGCTTGCGACGCGCCCGACGCTTCGCTGCCGCTGCCGCTGCCGCTGCCGCCGCCGCTGCCGCCGCTTCCGCCGCTTCCGCTGCCGCCGCTGCCGCTGCCGCTGCCGCTGCCGCTGCTTCCGCGCCGATTCTGCGACAGATTCGGCGCGGAAGGGGGGTTCCTGTCACACCCCAGGGCTACCGTTCGCCCAGGCGACGGTCGGAGTGTCCGTTCGCCGTCGATGGGATCGTCGGCGCAGGCGAGAGCATCGATCGCGCTGATGCTGGTGGTGGGGCGGTCGTCGGTCCGCAGCCCGTCAGTCTGCTCACTCCGTCGATGTTCCCCGCCCGAATTGCCGCGAGGGCACGGTCAGATCAGGGACCTCGCCACGGTGCCGAGCCGGCATCCGGCATGGCGCTCCTCGTCCGAAGGATCCGGGGCAGCACGGCGACACCCAAGAGGACGGGTGATCCATCGTTCGATCGCCAGGAAGAGGAAGGGGAGACCCGCACGTTGAACCCGCGTCACGGGCCGGCAGCGAATCCGGGCGGATGGCTCAGCCGCTAAGGCGAAACAGGTCCGTGAGCTCGGCGGGCAGGGCGACGTCGAGCTGGTCGTAGCGACATGAGGCCGGCTCGCGGTCGGGCCGCCAGCGAACAAAGCGCGCCGAGTGCCGCAGTCGCCAACCTTGGAGCTGGGTGAACGCCACTTCGACGACCCTCTCGGCGCGTACGGGCTCCCAGGAAAGGTCCCGGTCTCCGGTCCAGCGCGATTGTCCACCGGGCATCCGGCCGGAAGCATCCGGCTCGGCCCAGCCCGCCCACGGATGGGCATCGAGCGCGCCCTCGAGGAGTGGCGCGATCTCGGCGAGGAGCTGGCGCCGTTGGGTGGCCGTGAAGCCGGTTGCCACCCCGACATGGTGGAGCGCGCCGGCGTCGTCGTGAAGCCCGAGCAGGAGGGAACCGACGCCGAGGCCATCCTTGTGGACGCGATATCCGGCAACCACGCACTCCGCTGTTCGCTCGTGCTTCACCTTGAGCATCACGCGCTCGCCGGCCCGATACGGCAGATCCAACCGCTTGGCCACCACGCCGTCGAGGCCGGCGCCCTCGAAGCGCGTGAACCAGTCGAGTGCGATGTCCCGATCGCGGGTGGCCGGAGCGAGGATCACCGGCACGCTCGACCCCGCGTGGAAGCAGCCCTCGAGCGCGCTTCGGCGATCGGAGAGCGGGTGCGAGCGGAGATCGTCATCGCCAAGGCACAGAAGGTCGAATGCGATCACCGTCGCCGGGGTTTCCCGGGCCAGCCGATCGACCCGCGAGGCTGCGGGGTGGATGCGCTGTGCCAGAAGGTCGAAGTCGAGTCCTCGAGCTCCGGCGACGACGATCTCGGTGTCGACCACGCACCGCGCCGGCAGCCGTTCACGCAACGGATCGAGCAGCTCCGGGAAGTAGCGCGTGAGCGTACGCTCGTTGCGGGAGGCGAGCTCGATCTCCGGTCCGTCCCTGAACACCAAGCACCGGAACCCGTCGAACTTGGGCTCGAACAAGAAGCCGGGGCCATCAGGGATGATCGAGACGCTCTTGGCGAGCATCGGGGTAATCGGCGGCATCACCGGGAGGTCCATACGAGGGTTGTACCCGGAATGTCGACGGCGGGGCGAGCGGCCAGAATGCCAGGGTGACCGAACCGACCGCCGCGCTGACCGCACGCGAGCCTGCCCTACACGCCCCGCTGATCGCGCGCCTGCGGGCCATCGTCGGGCACGCCCATGTGCTCACCGATCCCGACGTTCGTCGCAGCTATGAGGTCGATTGGACGGGTCGGTTCCGAGGCGAGGCGTCGGCCGTCGTTCGGCCGGCGTCGGCCGACGAGGTCGTGGAGATTCTTCGTGCCTGTCACGAGGTCCGGGTGCCGGTGGTGCCCCAAGGCGGGAACACCGGGCTCGTCGGGGGCGGGGTCCCCGTCGGCGAGGGCGTCGGCGCGATCGTGCTGAGCCTGCTCCGACTCGATCAGCTCGAGCCCGTCGACCAGAGCTCGGGTCAGGTGACCGTCGGTGCTGGAGTCACGCTGGCGGCCCTGCAGCGCGGCGTACGAGCTGCGGGTTGGGACTTCGGTGTCGACCTGGGTGCTCGCGACTCGGCGACGATCGGCGGGATGATCGCCACGAACGCTGGCGGGCTCCGACTCCTGCGGTACGGCGGCATGCGTCAGCAGGTCATCGGCGTCGAAGCGGTACTGGCCGACGGCCGACGCATGGCCCGGCTCGGAGGCCTGCTGAAGGACAACACCGGCTACGACCTCGCCGGGCTGGTGACCGGGAGCGAAGGGACCCTCGCCGTCGTGACGCGGGCTCGGCTCCGGCTGGTGGTGCCCCAGCCGGCGCGTGCGGTCGCGGTGGTCGGTCTGCGCGACGTCGCCAGCGCAGTTCAAGCGATCGCCGGGTTCAGAGCGATCCTCCCGGCCCTCGACGCAGCTGAGGTCTTCTTTGCCGACGGGCTGCGACTGGTGTGCGAGCGCTGCAGCACGAGGATGCCGTTCTCGACCGATGCACAGGTCTATGTGCTGCTCGAGACGGCCGACGGGCCGGGCGCCCCCGATCCTGGGGAGACGCTCTCCGAAGCGATCGCCAGCATCGGCTCGTCGGTGGTCGATGTCGTCGACGCCGTCGTTGCGACCGAGCCCGCTGCTCGAAGCGAGCTCTGGCGTCTGCGCGAGGCACATACCGAGGCCGTCAACGCCCTCGGGGCCGAGATCGGTCGCCCCCACAAGCTCGACGTCACCCTGCCGGCTGCTCGAATCCCGGAGTTCGTCGAGCGGGTCCGAGGCGTCGTCGCGTCGATCGCGCCCACGGCACGACTGGTGCTCTTCGGGCATCTCGCCGACGGAAACCTCCACGTCAACGTCCTCGGTCCGGCGCCTGATGATGAGGAGGTCGACGACGCGGTACTCCGTCTCGTCGTGGAGCTGGATGGGAGCATCAGCGCCGAGCACGGTATCGGTCGGGCCAAGCGCCGGTGGCTGGGGCTCGATCGGGGTCCGGTGGCGCTCGCCACCATGCAGGCCATTCGGGATGCGTTCGATCCCCAGGGCATCCTCAACCCCGGAGTCCTGCTCCCGGCTTGATCGTTTCGTGGTCGGACCCGGCTCCCCAGAGCGACGGCGCATCGCCCAGAGTGGGGAATTCGGCCCCTTCGCGCTGTCGGTGCCCATTCGGAGCATCTACGCTGTATCTCAGCATGCGAAGACGACCGACCGACGCCAAGCGAGCACCGGGTGTGACCAGGCCGGGGGTGCACTGGATGGTCGCGTGCGCGCTCTTCGGCGTGGTCGCCTGCTGGCCCGGCGCTGCTGCGCTGGCCTCACCGGTCGAGCCTGATCCACCCGTCCAGGTCGAGGTGCGAACGACCGGGGTCTTCGACGGCCAATGGGTTCGACCCGACGTGCCCATGAGTGTCCAGGTCAGCGTCGACAATGAGGGCGCCGACCTCGTCGGGGCCAAGGCCATGGGCAGCTGCCAGTTCATACGCACGCTTTCGCCGTCGGGCAGCGTCGTGTTCCGAACCAGCGAGACATGGACGTGGGGATGTGCACCGGCGCGCGTGGTCGCGGGCTCGCTCGACGTGAACTTCGTCTTCCTCGCCACCGAGGCGACGACCGGCCAGGCGATCACACCCGAGGAGCGGACCCTCCACCTCGTCGTGTCGACGCCCGCAGTACGGGTCGATGGCCCACGCTCGCCGACGCCACCCCGCCAGGCAGGCGGCCAGATCGAGCACGTGCTCGAGGTCCCCGTCACCAACACGGGGAACAGCCCGCTGTCGAGCGTCACGGTCGTCGACTCCATCGGGGGTACCGCCGAGCTCTCGATGAGCGCGGCTCCCATCGCGCCGGGTCAGCAGGTCATCGTGGAGCACACGGTGACGCTGGCTGTGGGTTCCGACGCGCCCGTCACCTTCAACGTGAGCGGTGTCGACCCCACGGGCGTGTCGGTCGCTTCCGCCGTGGCCTGGCGTCCCCCGATTGCGCCGTCGGGCCCTCCCGAGCCCGGTACCACCGCACCTGCGGTGCCGAGCTCGACCTCGCCCCCGACCGCGACCACCTCGCCGCCGACGACGGGCACCGCGCCGCCAACGGTCTCCACGACTCGCCCGAGCGGCCCATCGACCACGACCACCGGTCGTCCCGCCACGCCCGCCACGACCGCCACGACCGCCCCCACCACGACGACCGCCCCCACCACGACGACCGAGACCTCTGCCACGACGACGCGCACTCCCCCGGCAACGGTCGCGACCGAGATCCCGGCTGAGCCCGCCGAAACGTCGACGTCAACCGAGCCCTTCCCCCCTTTGGGAACGGCATCGAGCACCTCCCCGACGACGAACGTCGCCGATCCGACCGGGGTTTCCACACCGGCGACCGACGAGGTCGTCGTCGACGACGTTGCGATCGAGCTGCTTCCCGGCGACACCCCACAGGACGCCATCTCGTGGTCGACCCGGGTGGCGACGATCCTGGGCGGCGCCCTCTTCGGGCTGGCGCTGGCCGGATTCGGATGGGTCTATGTGAGCGCGACCCACGCGGCCCGACGCACTCCGCCCCGGCGCTGAGCCACACCTCAGAGCGTCAGAGCGTCAGAGCGTCAGAGCGTCAGGGCGTCAGAGCCCCAGCAGAGCCTCGATGTCCCGGGCCGACTGCGGCTTCGAGAAGTGGAAACCCTGGGCCTGCGGGCAGCCCATCGAGCGCAGCGCCTCGGCCTGCTCGGCGGTCTCGACGCCCTCGGCGATGACCGTCGAGCCGAGCTCGGCAGCCAGGCGGATGATCCCGAGCACGATCGCCGCATCGCCGGTGGCTCCATCGAGCTCGCCGCAGGCACCTCCGGCGCCCCGGGCGCCTCCCCCGAGCCCGCCCGCGCCTCCCCCGAGCCCGGGCCCGAGCCCGAGCCCGAGCCCGAGCCCAGCCACGAACGCCCGATCGATCTTCAAGATGTCGACCGGGAACTGCCGGAGCGAGCTGAGCGATGCATACCCCGTTCCGAAGTCGTCGATGGCGATGCTGACGCCCAGGGCCCGGAGCCTGTGCAGCGTCTCGACGGTGAGATCGGGCTCCTTGGTGAGGATGCTCTCTGCGAGCTCGACGCACAGGCGGAGCCCCCCATCGTCGACGAGGAGCGAGACGGCCGCTTCGACCACGTCGACGAGGTCGGCCTGCGTGAGCTGCCCGGCCGACAGGTTCATGCTCACCGTGAGGTCGAGCCGCCGGCCACCTTCATGGCCTGCCCGAGCCCACACCGCAGCCTGCCGACATGTCTCCTGGATGATCCAGGCACCGAGCGGCCGGATGAGCCCGATCTCCTCGGCGAGCGGAATGAACTCCTCGGGACCGACGAGGCCCCGCTCGGGGTGAACCCAGCGGACGAGAGCCTCGACCCCGACGATCGAGCCTGAGACGAGATCGTGCACCGGCAGATAGTGCAGAACGAACTGCTCGTCTTCGAGCGCGCGCCGGAGCAGGGCCTCGGTTCCCATGAGCGAGACACCCCGCGTTCGCATCGAAGGATCGAAGACCTCGATGACGCCTCCACCTCGTTCCTTGGCCCGGTACATGGCGGCGTCGGCGTCGCGGATCATCTCCTCAGCGGTGGTGGAACCTCCGTGAGCGACGGCGATCCCGACGCTGACGCCGACGAGGGATTCGTGCCCACCGAGCAGGATCGGCTCGGCGAGCCGGCTGATCAGCCGCCGAGCGATGACCGTCGCCTCGTTGATGCCGTCGATGTCCTCACAGACGATCACGAACTCGTCGCCGCCGAAGCGAGCGACGGTGTCGGCGTCTCGGGCGGTGAAGCGCAGTCGTTGCGCGACCTCGGCCAGCAGCTCGTCGCCGGCTTGGTGCCCGAGGCTGTCGTTGACGATCTTGAACCGGTCGAGGTCGAGGAACAGGACCGCGATGTCGGTGGGGTCGCGAGCCGTTCGGGCCAGGGCGTGCTCGAGCCGGTCGAACAGCAGCACCCGGTTCGGCAGCGTCGTCAACGGGTCGTGCGTCGCGTTGTGGGCCAGCTGGTCGGCCGCAGCCTGGCGCTCGGTGACGTCGTGGACCGAGACGACGAACCCCTGGACCGCCGGCTCGTGGCGGAGGTCGCTGATCACCCCTTCGAACGATCGCCAGGAGCCGTTGCGATGGCGGACGCTGAGCTCCCCCACGGCCGAACCGCCGATGGCGGCCTCAGCCAGTGGCGCCACGGACGGATGGAGGCCTTCGGGGACGGCGAGGCCCAGCAGCTCGCGCGGCTCGAACCCCAGCAGCAGTTCTACTGAGGGGCTCACGTACTGGACCCGCCAGGTGGAATCGGCCACCACGATGAGGTCGTGGCCGTGCTGGACCAGGGCCCGAAAATGCTCTTCGCTGCGTTGGAGCGACCCTGTCACCTCGTCGACGAGGTCGTAGGCGAGCTCTCGCGACCGACCCATCGAGTAGATGAGGGCTCCAGCCAGCACGCCCAGCGCTCCACCAGCGGCAAGGACCAGGAGAGGCTCCGGCTCGAGTCGGCCCCCTGGGGCCGCGCCGCCCGTGTCGCTGTCCCAGGTCGCAGCGACGATCACGCTCGCCACGAGCACAACCGCGACCACGACGAGCGCAG
The DNA here is from genome assembly GCA_009886115.1 of Actinomycetota bacterium. GTDB lineage: Bacteria > Actinomycetota > Acidimicrobiia > IMCC26256 > VFJJ01 > VFJJ01. The sequence continues at coordinate 8,579 of VFJJ01000095.1, read as the reverse complement.
GAATCAGGGACGGCCACACGCCTCGGCGCGACCGCGGTCGCGCCTGGGGATCGTCGTTCGTCGTCACAACCGCCCAGCCGCACGCGCTGCTGCTTCGGCATCGTCGATCCGCCGCTCGATGATGGCCAGACCCCCATCCCAGAAATGGGGATCGGTGAGATCGCACCCGACGAGGCGACCCAGCGCCTCTGGCGACATCGAGCCGCCGGCGGACAGCATCTCGAGATACCGCGGGACGAACGAGGACCCCTCATCCTCGTAGCGGGCGTACACCGACATGGCGAGGAGCTGACCGTAGGCGTACGCGTACACGTAGCCGGGCGATCCGATGAAATGCGGGATGTACGACCACCACGACCGGTAGCCGTCGGTGATCTCGACTGTGTCGCCGAACATCTCGGTCTGGCTCTCGGTCCAGAGCTGGTTGAATCGCTCGACGCTGAGCTCGCCCACATCACGACGCTCGGTGTGCACCAGCGCCTCGAACTGGTTCATGGCGGTCTGACGGAACACCGTCGCGATGGTCCCTTCCACGCTCTCGGCCAGCAAGGCCAAGCGATCGGCAGGATCGGTCGTGGTGGCGAGCAGACGACCGAAGGTGACGGTCTCACCGAACACCGACGCCGTCTCGGCCACGGTCAGCGGGGTGTTCTGATGGAAGACGCCCCGGTCCCGAGCGAGGTGCTGATGCAGCCCGTGTCCCAGCTCGTGGGCGAGCACGAGCACGTCGTAGCGCGTCGAGGTCCAGTTGAGGAGCAGGTAGGGATGTTGTGACGGGACGGTCGAGGCCGAGAACGCCCCGGGACGCTTGCCGGGACGGACGGGTACGTCGATCCAACGCTCGTCGAAGAAGCGCCGGGCGAGTGACGCCATCTCGGGCGAGAACGAGGCGTAGGCGTCGAGCACGATGGCCTGTCCCTCTTCGTAGCTCACCTGCGCCTCGGACTCGGCCACCGAGGCCACCCGGTCGTAGTCGGCGAGACGGTCGAGGCCGAGAAGCTGGGCCTTGATGCGGTACCAGCGCTGCGCCAGGTCGTAGCGGGCGCGAACGGCGGTGCACAGCGCCTCCACCGACTCGTCGCTGGCCTCGTTGCCGAGATTGCGCTCCGCCAACCAGTTGTCGTAGCGGCGGAGCCGATCGTCGATGGACTTGTCGAGCAGGAGGGTGTTGAAGACGAAGGCCCGCGTCTTGATCCCGCGGGCGAGGCCCTGCGTGACGCCCTCGGCGACGCCCTGACGAACACCACGGTCGGGATCGTGGAGGCGACTCAGGGCCTCTTCCAGCGCCATCGCGGAGCCGTCGACGTCGACGGTGATCTCGGTCTCGAGCTCGTCGAACAGGCGAACCCAGGCCGAGCGGCCGCTCGGGCTCTTCTCGGTGAGGATCGTCTCCTCGGCCTCGCTCAGCAGGTGCCGGCGATAGCGACGGACCGAGCGGAGGTGATGGGCGCAGAACGCCAACCGCTCGTCGGAGAGGAGCCGATCGACCTGCTCCTCGGCCAGCACGGCCCATTCGAGCTCGAAGAACACCAAGGTGGCAGCCATCGCCGTCGATCGTTCCTCGACCCGCTGCATCAACGCGCCCCGAGAGGGCGTGTTCATATCGACGCAGAACCACAACGATGCGTAGCTCTCGGCTCGTCCGACCAGGTCGGTCAGCTCGGCCATGCGCGACATGAACGCCAGCAGACCGTCGGCGTCGAGGTCGGCGATGCGCCCGCGGGAGCCGGTCAGCTCGCTGGCGATGGCATCGGCTCGTTCGAGGTACGCATCGACCCCGTCAGGCCCGAGGCCGTCGACGAGCGGTTCGAGGTCCCAGGCCTGGGTCGGGTCGTCGGCCAGCGGGGACCGGAGCGTCGGATCGGTGAGGCTCATCCAGCGAGCTTAGAAGCCCGACACGAGCCAGAATCTTCCGATGGACCGAGAGCTTCCCCCCGAGGTCAGGGTGCTGGTCGACGAGGCGGCGATCCGGCGGGTGCTGCAGCGATACTGCCGCGGCGTCGACCGGATGGACATCGAGTTGATCAGGTCGTGTTATCACCCCGACGCCGTCGACTCGCACGGGACGTTCTCGGGGTCGGTCGAGGAGTACATCGTGTGGGTCCTGCGGGTCCTCGGTCGCTATGAATCGACGTTCCACTTCCTCGGCGCCACGGCCGTCGAGTTCGCACCTTCCGCGCTCGCCGATGCGAGCGATCCCCCCGACCTGGCGCACGTCGAGACGTATGGCGTGTCGTTTCACCGCCATTCCAACGGTGAACCCCGCCTCAACCTGGTGACGGGCTTCCGGTTCGTCGACCGTTTCGAGCGGCGGAGCGCGGAGTGGCGCATCGCCGGCCGGACCTCGGTCACGGAATGGTCGCGGATCGATCCCCCCGAGAGCCAGTGGCCGCTCAAGCCCGAGATGCTCACGGGCCGGCGCGACCGTGACGATGTCGTGTACGCCCGCCCGTGGTGAGCGCAGCGATCAGGCTTGGCCGGCCGACTTCCGCTTGAACAGGGCCTTGCGGGCCGCCTTGGCCACGGCCTTGTCGGGATGGCCCTCTGCGACGGCGTCGAGCACCGCGGTGGTGTAGGACCCCTCGACGCGCCACAGGCTGTCGACCAGCGTGGCCTGCTGAGCTGTGGAACCGGTTGCGGCGAGGCCGTCAGCGAGACGGGGCGGTCCGCCAACGGCCAGCCACAACGACATGGCGTCGACCAGCTCGGGCAACGCCTGGGTGACGTCGAGCGCGGGCAGGTGCTCGTGGCCCTGGTCGACGAGCCAGGCGTAGGCCAGCGGCTTGAGCTGGGGAACCTCGAGCAGCTCCCGAACCGCCGATTCGGCGACAGAATCAATGGATCCGAGGGCGTGGATCGCCATCATCGCCTGATCGGCCCGGACGGCCCCATGAGCTGCGGCCACGAGCTCCTTGGCCGCCTCGGCCTCGCCCCGAGCCGAGCACCAGAGCTTGAGCTCGGCGTCGGCGACCTCGGGACGCATCTCGATGAGCCCGTCGATGAGCACGTCGGCATCCTCGACCTGCAGATCGCCGACGACTGGGGCCTCGAACGGGCCGTCGAGGAAGAGCTGTCGCGCACCCCACACACCGAGGGGGCTGAGGGTGAGGTGGCCGCGATCGTCGCCGACGTACCGGACCGCACCCGTGGCCTCGATCCCGTCCATGACCTGCGTGATGGTCTCCTCGACGACCTCTTTCATCGCCTTGCGGACCTGGTCCTGCTTGAGGTCGAACGACCCGTCGATCGCCGAGCGGACGGTCTGCCATGTGGCGCTGAGGAGATCCTTGCGGGCCACGGGCTCGGGCTCGCAGTACAGCAACAGCAGCGCCTGGGTCACGGTGAGCTCGATGAGCTCGGCCACCGCGCCCTCACCGACCGAGTCGGCGACTCGGCCCAGATAGGCGCCGAACACCTCGTACCACGTCTCGAGCGGGGCCCCGGGGGCGGCGCGGCCCGCCTCGGTGACCACGAGCATCCCGTCGGCGATCTCGAGCAGACCGGCCGCTGCGAGCAGGACGATGGTCTCGCCGGTGTCGTCGGGATCCTCGACGGCGAGCAGCGTCCCGAGCGCGTCGAGGTCGTCACTGTTCAGCGAACCCTCGTCGTCGACCGATCGGCCATCACCCACGAAGTCGATCGTCTGCTGCACCTTGGCGAACTCGGTGTTCGACGCGACGATCTGGGTGAGCTCGTCGTCGGGAGCGAGGAACACCGTCGGGAGCCGGACCGACTCCCCGTGGTCGTGGTCGTGGCCGTCGTCGGCCGCGTGGTCGTGGTCGCAGGCGCCGTCGTGGTCGTGGTGGTCGTGCTTGGCCATGGAGCCAGTGTCCCTCGGTCGGGGGGTGGTGCGGACGCGGTGCTCGGGGCCTCACGGGGCCTCACGGGGCCTCTCGGGGCCTCTCGGGGCCTCTCGGGGCTCAGACCCGGTCCTGGCCGCCCATGTCAGCGTTGGGCCGGGCCCGGGCGACGAGGTCGGCGACGATCGGCCCGAGCTGGGTGGGGTCGTCGACGGGCGTGACCGAGGGGCCGCGGTGCCAGCTCTCGGCGATGGCGAGGAACTGGCCCGAGGCCTCGAACACCCGTCCCGTGACGCCCGCCGACTCGACCGAGGCCAACCACACGCAGATCGGAGCGATCCATCGGGGCGACTGGGCCTCGCGGATCTCCTCGGTGATCGCACCGCCCATGAGCGGCTCGGTCAAGCGGGTCAGCGCCCCCGGTGCGATGGCGTTGACGGTGATGCCGTAGCGAGCGAGCTCCATCGACGAGATGATCGTGAAGGCGCCGATGCCCATCTTGGCTGCCCCATAGTTGGTCTGGCCCGGGTTGCCGTAGATCCCCGACACCGACGTGGTGTTGATGACCCGGGCGTCGACGGTGTTGCCGGCCTTCACCTGCTCGCGCCAGTACTCGGCAGCGTGCCGGGTCGGGCTGAACGTGCCCTTGAGATGGACCTTGACGACCGCGTCCCACTCGCCTTCGGTCATGTTCACGAGCATGCGGTCGCGGAGGATCCCCGCGTTGTTGACGAGGACGTCGAGCCGGCCGAAGGTCTCGATGGCCTGATGCACCATCCGCTTGGCGCCTTCGAAGTCGGAGACGTCGTCGGTGTTGGCGACGGCCTGCCCGCCGAAGCCCGTGATCTCGTCGACCACCTGTTGCGCCGGACCGACGTCGCTCCCGGTGCCTTCGGGCGATCCACCGAGATCGTTGACCACGACCTTGGCGCCGTGCTCAGCGAGCATCAGCGCGTGTTCACGGCCGATCCCGCGCCCGGCGCCGGTCACGATGCACACCCGTCCTTCGACCATCTTCGCCATCGTCTGCTCCTGTCCAGGTACCTGATCTTCACGCCGCTCGCGCTCCCGAACGCTACGCGGCCCGGTAACGGCGGCTACAAAGGGCACGTGACCGACTTCCTCGCCCCTGTCACCGCCCAGCGCTTCGCGCTCGAGCACGTCGCCGACATCGCGTCGCTGGCCCGGTTCCCCGACTTCGCCGACTTCGACCCGTCCGGGCTCGATGATCTGCTCGGAGAAGCCGGTCGTTTCGTCGCCGAGGTCCTCGCCCCCTTGAACCGGATCGGCGACACCGTCGGAGCCGTTCGCAACGCCGATGGCTCGGTGTCGATGCCCCCGGGGTTCGTCGAGGCCTACCGACGCTTCGTCGAGAGCGGATGGTCGGCGGCTCCGTTCGAGCCGGAGTACGGAGGCGGCGGGCTGCCGTGGTCGGTGAACCTGGCCGTGCAGGAGATGATCACCGCGGCGAACATGGGCTTCTCGTTGTGCCCCTTGCTCACCCAGGGCGCCATCCACCTCCTGGCCGCGCACGCGTCCGAGGATCAGCGCCAGAGTTACCTGCCCAAGATGATCACGGGCGAGTGGACCGGCACCATGAACCTCACCGAGCCGCACGCCGGTTCCGATGTGGGCGCGCTCACCGCCAAGGCGCTCCGTCAGCCTGACGGTACGTACCGGATCACGGGCCAGAAGATCTTCATCACGTACGGCGAGCACGATCTGGCGGCCAACATCATCCATCTGGTGCTGGCCCGAACGCCCGACGCTCCCCCGGGGACACGGGGTATCTCGTGCTTCATCGTGCCCAAGCTCCTCGGGGGTCCCGGTGACGCCGACGGTGCGCCGAGCCAGCGCAACGACATCACGTGCGTGTCGATCGAGCACAAGCTCGGGATCCACGCCAGCCCCACGTGCGTGCTCCAGTTCGGCGAGCAGGGCGGGGCCATCGGGTACCTGATCGGTGAAGAGCAGTCGGGCATGCGGGCCATGTTCACGATGATGAACAACGCCAGGCTCTCGGTGGGGCTGCAGGGCTTGGCGATCGCGGAGCGCTCGTACCAGCAGGCGCTGGCGTTCGCCTCCGAGCGTCTTCAGGGTCGGGGTGCGAACACGCCCAAGGGCCAGTCGGCGCCGATCGTCGAGCATCTCGACGTTCGACGGATGCTGCTGACCATGCGGTCGTTGATCGACGCCATGCGCGGCGTCTGCTACCTGACCGCAGCCGCGACCGACACCGCCAACCATGCCCCCGACGCTGCCGCTCGCCAGGTTGGCCAGGAGCTGGCCGACCTGCTGACGCCCATCGCCAAGGCGTGGGGTACCGACATGGGTACCGAGGTCGCATCGCTGGGAGTGCAGATCCACGGGGGAATGGGGTTCATCGAGGAGACGGGCGCCGCGCAGCACTATCGCGACATCCGGATCGCTGCGATCTACGAAGGCACCAACGGGATCCAGGCGATCGACCTCGTGACGCGCAAGCTCTCCATGCGCGGCGGGGAGGTCGTTCGCGACCTTCTCGACCAGATCGGCCACGAGTGCTCGGGCGTGGCCCAGATGGCGGGGCCGCTCCACGCCGCCCGGGAGGCCACTGCCTGGCTCATCGAGCACGACGACCGTCCCGACGACGTTCTCGCCGGGGCCACGCCCTACCTGCGCCTGATGGGGACCGTCGCGGGGGGCTGGCTGCTGGCCCGGGCCGCAGCCGCTGCCCGTGAGCTGCTCCGGGTCGATGACCGCGGGGGCTACGACGGTGCCTTCCTCGAGGCCCGTATCGCGGCCGCCGACTTCTACCTGGGCCAGATCCTGCCGACGGCCATGGGACTCCTGCCCGCGGTCACCGCCGGGGCCCGGGCGCTCGATCCGATCGGGCTTGGTTGAGTCGTCCACCCCGCCCGGCCTCGGCCTCGGCCGATGCTGCCCGTGCTGCCGATGGGGCCCGCCAACCCAGCCGGGCGATCGTCGGCCTCGCTCGACTCCTGAGTCACCTGTTCTTCCGCTCGGTCGAGGTGGTGGGCCGCGAGCGGATCCCGTCCGCGGGGCCTGTGGTCTTGGTCGCCAACCACACCAATGGCCTCGTCGATCCGCTGCTGCTCCTGGCCGTCGCTCCGCGAACACCGCGCTTCCTGGGGAAGAGCACCCTGTGGAAGAGCGTGCTGCTGCGACCGTTCCTCCGGCTGGCCGCGGTCGTCCCGATCCATCGCCAGCAGGACGGCCCTTCGACGACCGGCAACGACGAGAGCCTTCGCGTGTGCCGGGCCGTCCTCGCCTCGGGTGGCGCCGTGGCGCTGTTCCCTGAAGGGATCAGCCACGACGAGCCAACGCTCCAGCCGTTGAAGACGGGGGCGGCGCGCATCGCCCTGGGAGCTGCCTGCGACGACATGGTTCCCGGGGTCGTGGTGATTCCCGTCGCCATGATCTTCGACGCCAGGGCCCGCTTCCGTTCACGAGCGCTCGTTCGGGTTGGTGCACCGATCACCCTCGACCCTTTCGCATGCCTGTATCAGTCCGATTCGCGGGCCGCCGTGGTCGCTTTGACCACCGAGGTCGAGGACCGGCTTCGCACCCTGGGTCCCGACTACGAGTCGTGGCAGCAAGCAACGGAGTTGGCGGCCATCGCCGAGATCCTGGTGGGACCGGCTGTTGGCGAGTCTGGGCCGGCGGTGGCTCTGCACGAACGGGAGCGCCTCGCCGGACGTCTCGCGGCGTTGGCCGACGATCCGGGGCAGGGCCCGGCGGTCGCGGCGCTTCGAGACGCGCACGCTCGGTACCGGCACGACCTGGCCCTGCTCGGTGTCGACGACGCCCATGTGGTCGCCGGGTTCTCCCGGGAGCGGTCGTCGTGGTTCGGCCTGGGGCTCGTCGCTCGCCTTGTGCTCTGGCTGGGCCCGGTGACTGTGGGTGTCGCGGGGAACTGGCTCCCGTACCGGGCGGTCGGTCGACTCGCTCGGATCCCGAGAACCGAAGGCATGCGAGCGACCTTCAAGCTTCTCGGCTCCGTCGTGGTGTTCCCGGTCTGGTGGGTTGGCCTCGGTGGGCTCGCGTGGGCGCTCGTCGAATGGTGGATCGGGGTGGTGATCGTCGTCCTCGTACCCCTCAGCGGCTACGTGGCCGTGCGCGGGCTCGAGCGTTGGCGACGATTCGGAGGACGCGTGGAAGCCCGGGCCATCGTGCACGCCCGCCGCGACGTGATGGGCGCCGTGCTCGCCCACCGGGGCGAGATCTTCGAGGCGGCGCTGTCCCTACCCCCCGACCCATCAGACGGGCCGACCGATTCGACGGCACGAGCCGCACCGCCCGCCCAGTAGTCTTGGCCCTGACCCGGGGACGTAGCTCAGCCGGAAGAGCACCTGCTTTGCAAGCAGGGGGTCGAGGGTTCGAGTCCCTTCGTCTCCACCGAAATTTGTGCCCCTGACCTGCATCGATGTAGTGTGAAGCCCCGGCCGTGAGCCGGGGCTTCGAGCGTCTCCGGAGCGATGTATCGGGAATGTATCGGTCCGGGGAGCACCGGCGAGTGTCGTCGGGGTCCGCCGGGTGTGGTCTGGTCCGGGTCGGGAGGGTGTCGGGATGAGTTGGAAGGTGACGGGTCAGCCGGTGACGAGGATCGCGAGTTGGGCGCGGGAGTCGATGTCGAGCTTGGTGTAGATGTGGGCCATGTGGGTCTTGACGGTGTTGACGCTCATGATGAGCTTCTGGGCGATGGCGGGGTTGGTGGCTCCTTCGGCGACGAGTCGGGCGACGTCGTGTTCGGTGGGGGTGAGGCTGGCCCAGCCGTGG
>VFJJ01000117.1 GCA_009886115.1 Actinomycetota bacterium | reverse complement strand
GACGGCGCGGACGGCGCGGGTGGCGCGACCACGGGGCGCGACACGGGGCGCGACACGGGGCGCGACACGGGGCGCGGACCGCTGCCGTCGGGTTGAAGCGGGCACCGATCGACGTTGGGGGAGGTGCACGGACCCATTATCGGCCATCGGGAGGCCTCCGTGGGAGCGCAGCCCGGAATTCGGTCCGTCAGTCCTTGGTGGCAACCTGGTTGGGCACCACGTTCATCCTGGGCTCGTATGCCGCGACCTCGAGGAGCTCGGACTGGCGCACGGAGCGGGCCCGGAGGTCGGTCCGACACGCCGGGCACGGTCCGTACAACGCCGACGAGAGCGCACCGCCGCAGCGAGGGCAGGGCAAGGGCTCGGTCATGGGCGCGGGACCTCCTGGGCCGACGGGACGGGCTCGGCACAGCGACGGTGCGGGGCCGGGCAGCGAGCCCGAGCGGCCTCGAAGCCGGGCTTGGTCACCATCATGTCGCGTGGCGCGTCAAGATGGTGCGATGTCTCGGGATGGTGCGCTGTCAGAGCCAGGATCGGTCGCTGGAGTGCTCCTCACGGGAGGGGCGAGTCGGCGCATGGGTGCCGACAAGGCGCGCCTCGTCGTCGATGACGCCCCGTGGAGCCTGGGCCAGCGTTCGGGCTCGATCCTGCTCGAGGCGTGTCCCCGTGCGGTCGAGGTCGGGCCGGGGGTCTCGGGGCTGGCCCGGGTGGCCGACGAGACACCCGGGGCGGGCCCGTTGGCGGCCTTGGTCACCGGCCACCGGTGGCTCCTCGAGCGGGGCCACGAGGGCCCGGTCCTGGTCCTCGCGGTCGATCTGCCGTTCATCACCGCCGCAGCGCTGACGATCATCGTCGACCATCCGGCACGGGCGTCGGTGGTACCGGTCGTCGAAGGACGGGCGCAGGTGCTGTGCGCCCGCTGGTCGCCCGATGCGCTCGAATGTGCATCCAGGCTGCTCGCCACGGGGGTGCGGTCGATGCGGGCGCTGCTGGAACGGGTCCCGTGGACCGCGTTGCGGGAGCCGGCCTTCGCTCCTGTCGGCGGGGCGATGGTGCTCGCCGATGTCGACACGCCCGCCGACCTCCACCGGCTCGGGCTTCACGCCGAGGTGACACCATGAGCGAGGGACAGATTCCCACCGGCACCGGTCGATCGCACCCGACCGGCTCACCGGCGATATCGCGCCGTACGCCGCGGCGTTCGACGGCCGAGGTTCGGGTGCTGGTCGTTCCGGGCGACGGCGGCCCGGCTCGGGAACGGCCCGACAAGCTGGCCGCCGAGGAACCGATGGAGATCCGCGTCGGCGGTCCGCACGGTGAGGTGCCGCCGCTGGCCGTCACCATGCGCACGCCGGGGCACGACTTCGAGCTGGCCGTGGGGTTCTGCGTCACCGAGGGCATCCTGCACGCCGACGACGTGATCAAGACCGTGGCGTACTGCGGTCCGGTGAAGGGGGAGCAGGAGTACAACATCGTCACCGTGCGAGTCAGGCGACACGTGACCCTGCCCGATCAGGTGCGCCGGTTCACGACGAACGCATCGTGCGGCATCTGCGGCGCGGCCAGCCTCGACCAGGTGGAGCGCCAGTGCCCGCCGATGTGGCCGGGGCCCATCGTCCCTCGGGGCGTGCTCGTCGTGATGCCCGAGCGGCTCCGGGTCGGCCAACGCGTGTTCAGTGCCACCGGTGGCCTCCACGCGGCCGCGCTGTTCGACGCCGCGGGTGAGCTGAGCATCGTGCGCGAAGACGTGGGCCGTCACAACGCCGTCGACAAGGTCATCGGCCACGCGTTCTTGAACGGCGGTCTCCACACGTTGCGCTCGCGCGCGCTGTTCGTCTCGGGCCGGGTGAGCTTCGAGATCGTGCAGAAGGCGGCCATGGCAGGGATCGGGTTCATCGCTGCGGTCTCGGCGCCGTCGAGCCTGGCCGTCGATGCCGCCCGCCGGCTCGGCGTGACCGTGGCGGGCTTCGTCCGCGACGGAGGGTTCAACGTCTACAGCCATCCCGAGCGGATCGCGCTGTGAGCCGCCGCACAGAGCGTCGAGTCGAAGAGCTGGCCCGTGATCGTGATCGCGGCGACGCTCGGCCCCGGCGCCGAGCCCCGTGGTACGTCCGCTTCCCCCGGATGTTCGTGGGATTCGTGGTCGTCGTGATCGGGATCGTGTTGCTCCCGTTGCCCGGCCCCGGATGGGTCATCATCGCCTCGGGCCTGTCGATCCTGGCCAAGGACGTCGCCTGGGCCGATCGACTGCTCCAGCGGGTTCGCCGTCGGTTGCCCCGGCGAGCCGACGGCAAGGTGCGCCGCTCGGCCGTGGCCGCGGCGTTGATCCTCATGATCGGCACGCTCTCGATCGCCAGTTGGTTCTTCTACCTCCGGAGCTGACGGGACCTCAGCGGGTGATCGCCGCGACGATCTCGTCGATCGATGCCCGGGCGAGGGCCCGCATCTCGTCGTCGGTGCGGTCCTGTATGGGATGGGGCACGAACACCGAGCGAGGCTCGATGCCGAGCGAAGCCGACTGGGCCGCGGCGGCGACCACGAATTCGGTCGAGGCGACGAAGACCGACGGGATGCCCCGACGCTCGAAGTCGGCGATGTCGTGCACACTGCACGACGTGCAACTGCCTCAATCGGCGAGCGCCTCGACGACGGCGTGGGCCTTCGATGCGATCTCGTGGCGCAGGTCGATGGGGGCGTTCTTCGTGAAGGTGGGCTTGCGGAACAGCTCGACAGCGGCGCCGCGGGCCTCGAGCAGCCGGGCCAGCTCGTCGAGGTACACGTCGCCCCGGGCCTTGGAGATGTCGAGCAGCGCGATCGTGCGCCCACCGACCCCGTCGAGCCGGGCGCTCAGCTCTCGATGACCGGGCGTCTGTTCACCGGTGGGGTCGAGCAGGGTGCGCGGTTCGAACGTCTGGATCTCCACGTCGGACTCCCTCTCACGGGTGGGGGCTGTCGGGTAGATGAGTGGTCGGGTGGTCGGGCAGCTGCGGCGGCAGGTCCACAGTCGGCTGGGATCAGTTGACGCCCATGGTGACGGGTGCGCTACCGATCTCGCCGGCGGCCCAGCTCCCCATGATGGCCGAGAACAGCCCGGCGGTGCCGCCAGCGTGGACGATCATCAGCCCGCCGGGCCGGAACTTGGGGACGGCGGGCGCGCCGGCGAAGCCCTCGGGCATGCCCTCGTCACAGTCCCCGGCCCCACGGACGACCGCGGAGCCGGGCCGGGTGGTCATGGTGTTCAGCTCGGCCACGAGCCGGTCGCGGGTCCAGCCGGCATCGCGAAAGACCCGAGCGTGTTCGGGGCCGACGACGAGCATGGCGTCGAAGGCGATGACGGCCTTGGCGCTGCCGACGGTCAACAGCGCATCGGCCAGCGAACGAGCCAGCGACTCGGGACGCCGCGAGAGCTGGTCGACCACCACCCGGGGACCCTCGCCGGCGAAGAGCGTCACCGCTGAGCGTCCGGGCTCGATGCCACGCGTGACCGACAACGGTTCCCACGGCGAACCGTCCTCGTCTTCGGCGAAGCACAGACCCACCTTGCCGGGCTGGCCGTGGGTGGCCCGATCGATGCCGCCAGGCTTGCCGCCGCCCACGTTGCGCACGACGAGCTGCAGGGCCCGTCCGATCGTCGAGTTGGCCCGGTTCCCCTGGCCCAGCACGTTGCCGCCGCCGTTCATGCCGATGGCCTTGGCGATCGGTCCGTTCACCACGATCACGGGCGCGTGCGGCATGGTCGTGCACAGCAGCCCGTGCATGTTGAACGTCTCGTTGCACGCAGCCTCCACCGCCGCCAGCACGACGGGCAGGTACTCGGGGAGGCATCCCGCCATCACGGCGTTGATGGCCACCTTCTCGACCGTGCATTCGTTGAAGTCGGGGGGAACGATGGTCACGATCTCGTCGGGGGCCCGGGTGGTGCCGGCGAGCATGCGCAGCACCCGCTCGGGTGTGGGAGGCACGACGGGCAACCCGTCAGACCATCCCCTGTCGTAGCAGGCCTCGATGTCGTCCTCGAGGCTCGCCAGCTCGGCCCGGCGCGAACGCAGGCGCTCCCCGTCGTAGCGGACCGCCAAACGTTCGGGCATGCCTGGATCGAGCGTCTTCGAACCGCACCCCGGGCGGTGCGGCGGAAGGCCGTCTCCGATGCCGGCGACGCCGGTGAGCGCAGCCCACGCGTCGGCGTCCCAGCCCACGAGCCGGTCGCGTTCGAGACCATCGGTGACCCGGAGCAACGTCGGGACGGTCTCCACCTGCAGTCGCCAGCTCACGAACAGGTCGGCGTCGGTGACCGGCGCCAGGCCCTCGGGGAACGCAGGGTCGTCCTGCGTGTAGATCGTGAGGGTGCCCTCGGACGCCTCCGAGAGCCGTCGCAACGCGGGGACCACCAGGGTGCAGGTGGGGCAGTCGCGCTTCACGATCGCCACCCACCCGTCGGACAGCGCAGGTGTGGGGCGTGGTGTGGCGGCCTCGGACATCCTCGAACCGTACCGGTAGATTGACCAGGTGCGCCGCCCATCGAGTTGTCCGAGCCCGGCGACGAGCCTTCTGCCGAACACCAGGAGCTCATGACCCCCGTCAGCCTGCTCGCCATCTTCGAGCAGGCAGCCGCGGCTGTGCGCGATGCCGTGAAACCCGTGCTGGGACTGGCCCGCCGGGCTCGCACCAACGTTCCGGGCCAATATGCGATCGACCTTGTCGCCGATCGCGCTGCGCTCGCTGTGCTGCACGAGCACCCGGTGGCCGTGCTGTCGGAGGAGACGGCGATGACGGGTGCCACCGATTCGGCGATCATGGTGGTGATCGACCCCATCGACGGCTCGACCAACTGCGCCAGGGGGATCCCGTACTGGGCGACCTCGATCGCTGCACTCGACGCCGACGGTCTGCTGTGCGCGTACGTGGTCAACCACGCCACCGGGATCGCCACGACCGCGGTTCGGGGTGAGGGCGCCTGGCGTCACGGCGAGCGACTCCAGGTCTCGTTCGTCGAGCGGGCGGCCGACTCGGTGCTCATCCTCGACGGTTTCCCCCGCAGGCCCGTGCGGTGGAAGCAGTACCGGGCGCTGGGCTCGCAGGCCCTGGGGCTGTGCGACGTGGCCGGGGCCTCGGTCGAGGCCTACGTGGGCATCGGGCACACGGCGCCGTGGGACTACACGGCCGGCATGCTCATCGTGCAGGAGGCGGGTGGGGTGGTGTGGTCGCCGTCGCCGCACGATCTGCTCGACGTCTCGGTCGCCGAGCGACGTCAGGTGGTCGCTGCCTGTACTCCCGAGCTCCTCGATGAGCTCCGCCCCATGGTGGGGTGAGGCGCCCCGTATCCCTCCGTTCTTTGTGTCCCAGCCCGCGCCTGGCGTGGTCCTGGCCACAAAGAACGGGATGTCCGGGGTCTGACGCTGACAGTTGGCCGGGTCGCTACCCTGGCCGCGATGGCACATCCCCGCAGGTTCCGCTTCGCTGCACAGGCACACGGGATCGGGTCGGCCACGGAGTGGCGGGAGCTGGCCCGCACGCTGGAAGGGCTGGGCTACTCGACGCTGCAACTGCCCGACCACTTCGTCGACTCGCAGCTCGCCCCCGTTCCGGCACTGGCGATGGCAGCCGAGGCGACGACCACGCTGCGCGTCGGCGCGCTCGTGTTCGACAACGACTACAAGCACCCGGTGGTACTGGCCAAGGAGGTGGCGACACTCGACCTCCTGAGCGACGGCCGCTTCGAGCTCGGCCTCGGTGCCGGCTGGATGCGCGCCGATTACGACGCCGCCGGAATGGCGTACGACGCTCCAGGCACGCGCATTGAGCGGATGGTCGAAGGGATCGCTATCATCAAGGGGCTCATGGCGGACGGGCCCTTCTCGTTCGCCGGCGAGCATTACACCGTGACCGCGCTCGACGGCGCTCCCACCCCGGTGCAGCGGCCCCATCCGCCGATCCTCATCGGCGGGGGATCGAAGCGAATCCTCTCCGTCGCCGCCAGGCACGCCGACATCGTCGCGTTCAACGCATCGCTGGCCGCGGGAGCCGTCACCCCCGAGGCGGCGGCGACGGCGACCGCGGTCCGCTTCGACGAGAAGGTGGCCTGGGCCCGTGAGGCCGCGGGCGAGCGCTGGGACGACCTCGAGCTCCACTGCCACACGTTCGTCGCTCAGGTCACCGACGATCCGGCGGGCTTCGCCGCCGAGATGGCTCCCTTGTTCGGCATCTCTGCTGCCGAAGCGCTCGAGGTGCCGCTCGTCGTGGTGGGGACGGTGGACGGGATCTGCGAGACCTTGCAGGCGCGCCGAGAGCGCTACGGGTTCTCGTACTTCTCGTTCCCGGCGGAGCGGGCCGCCGAGCTCGCTCCCATCGTCGCCCGGTTGGCCGGGACGTGAGCGCCGCCCGTCCGGCCATCGTGGTGTCGGCGTGCCTGTGCGGCGTGGCGTGCAACCACGAGGGACGATCAGCCCGGGTCGATCTCCGCGAACCCTTGGCGGCCAAGGGGTTCCGGGTATTTCCGATCTGTCCCGAGTTCGCCGGCGGGCTCCCGACGCCCCGCACCGCGGCCGAGATCCAGCCGGGCGACGGGCTGCGGGTGCTCGACCGCGACGGCGTCGACGTGACTGCGGCGTACGAGCGCGGTGCCCGTCAGGCCGTGGAGCTTGCCCGGGCGGTCGGAGCCGAACGGGCCGTCCTCAAGGCCCGCAGCCCGTCGTGCGGCTCGGGGCGCGTCTACGACGGCACGTTCACCCGGACCCTCGTCGACGGCGACGGCGTGGCGGCGCGGGCCCTTCGTGACGCTGGGCTCACCGTCACGAGCGACGAGGGCGACCTGCCCGAGGTCCACCGCCCGCTGCCCGGTGAGCCG